>JAFRLP010000472.1 GCA_017431185.1 Victivallales bacterium
CATGCCCTCAAATGATGAGAATATCGTTCTCCTAGGATATGATGGTCCTCGTGGCATGATTGAACAGAATCTCGCAAACGGTCAGGGAACTGCGCAGGAACTGTTGAAATCATTTCCCGATCAGGCATTGTTCTATTGCGCAGTGAAATTGAAATCGCTTGCTCCCAAGTTCGCGGATGTGGTTGCAGAGGCAGATGAAGATAGTTTATTGGCAAGAATTGCTGCCCAACTGGTGGATGCCGTCATTTTTGATGCCTCGTTCGTTGGACTGAATGAGAAGAATAGGGAATTAAAATTTGTCGGCAATCTTATTTTTCGCCATGCTAAAAGTGCCAAAGAATTCCAACGAACGGCATTGGAAGTAAAAGAACTGCTGATGAAGCAGGTAATTGAAGAAATGACTGACGACGAGTTTTCATCACAATTCGCCAGGAATCTACTGGATAATATGCACATTAAATGCACCGGGAAGGTATGTCGCATTGAGATTTCAGGAATTAGGGGGGAGATTATTATTCTGTCTGGTATTGTTTTGCCATCCCTGGCGCAAGCAAGGAACAAGGCAAGAACAATACAATGCATGTCTGCGATAAAACAGAATTTGCTAGCTCTGATGTTATACGCCGAAGACAATGATGGACTTCTGCCGTCTGCCGACACTTGGAGGGAGAAGCTTTCTCCCTATGGAGCAATTGAGAGCTGTCCATTTGATGGGGCGATTTATCTTTATACGCCAAATGAAAACTGTAATTTAAATTCTATCATCAATCCAAGTCGGGCAATTCTCCTAGTCTGTCTTAACGAACATAAGGCCGGAAAGGTCATTGTTGGTTTTGCCGACGGTCATGTCGAGAGTATAGATGCCGCAAAAGTCCGAAAAGCCCTTGAATGCCGTAGACAAAATGGAGAACTTCCTAAGATTCAATAACTTTTTTGAAACACCCGTTAATTTTTGTTTGCTATTAATTTCGCCATGTTCCCGTGAGGATAACCTACAGGAGCCTTTTCGTTAGTAGAGAAAAATCACAACTCGCTATTTACACCACAAGAAAAAAGGGCCACCTTTTAGGTGCCTTTGTGAGGAACATCGCAAATTGAATACATCATTCGGACAATGAGATTTTAACTCAAACAATGGAGACTCAAAATGGAACTGTTCATCACCAAACTTTTTTCCGAGCCAGCGTATTATGTGTCAACTGTGGTGTCATGTCTCGGATCGATATGTGTGCATGAATTCAGCCACGCATTCATTGCCCATAAACTGGGGGACGACACGGCCAAGGAAGGCGGCTACATGACGCTGAACCCATTCAAGACCATGGGGTGGCTGTCCATCGCGGCATTGTTTTTATTCGGCTTCAGTTGGGGTGCGGTTCCTGTTAAAAGAGAAGATTCAAGTCGTTTGCGCAGAGCGGCGATTTCCCTGGCGGGGCCATTGTCCAACCTTGCCTTGCTAGGGATTTTTGCTCTTCTCCTCAAAGGAATGTATTCTGTCGCGCCATTGGCAACCTCCAATGGTTTTGCGTACTATTGTCGGTTATTCTTGCTGGTCGCTCTCTATGCCAACGCCATTCTTTTCTTGTTCAATATCTTGCCAATTCCTGTGCTGGACGGATGGCAGACCATCGAACCGTTTCTCCCGAAATTCTTGATTCCGAGCGAAGAGAGCAAAAGCACCATTTTCCGTTGCTTTATCTTCTTAGCCCTGTTCTCTGGCGGTGCGGGCGTTTTCGACAAGGTTTTCGGCAAAGCTGTTGATGGTTTGACAGGAAAATTCCTTCCTATGCAGGTTACCGCAAACAAACTGGTATCGGAAGGCAATGAACTTATAGAGGCCCAAGACTATACTGGAGCATACAAGGCATTTGAGAAGGCCGCAGAGCTAGGCAGTCCTGAAGGAAAACTGAGTTTGGCTATCTGTCTTGCAGAGGGGCAAGGTTGCGAAGCAAATCCAGAAAAGGCTTTTGCCATCTTTTCCGAAGAGGGTGTGCGGGAATTTCCCTTTGCCAAATTCTACATTGGCATAATGCGAATGAATGGTCTTGGTTGCACTCAAGATTATTCCAAGGCCTACGACCTTCTTTCCGAACCAGAGGTTCAACAAGCAACTCCTCTTGCACGAGCGAATCTTGGTGTGCTTCTGGCAGAGGGATTGGGCGTCAAGGTAGATATGGCACGAGCCTATGCGCTCTTCAATGACGCGGAGGTCATGTCGCAATCGCCTGTGGCGCGTTTCTATATGGGAGTTTTTTTGATGATGGGAGAAGTTTGCAAAAAAGATGAAGCTCGTGCTTTTGAATTGCTATACGATGATGAAGTGCTGAATAGTGTTTTGGCTGCCAAGTTTTATCTTGGACTTTGTTTCTATGCAGGAATTGGCACAAAACAGGACTTTGCAGAGGCTGCCACGCTGTTGAAGGAGGCTGCCGATACAGGAGAACCCAATGCCGTCCAGTTTCTTGGCTATCAGAATGGCAAGATGCCAGATTATGGCATGCCGCTGGAACAACTGCTCCGGCGCATGTGGAATGAAAGGAAATAGTCAAGCTGGGAGAAAAGAAACATGAAGTATACAACACAGGATTTTATTCTTCCCAAAAGCAAGACCTTGTACACAATGCTAAACGGATTGCATTGATTGGCGTGCTCCTTTGGCTGGAGGCTTTCCTGCTTTTACCCGGGATGTGCACTCCGTTGCCGATGGTGGTTTGTCTCGTGAATTGAATTGGCATTGTCATCTGGGTTGTCTTGTGGAAAGAACTTCAGATAAGCGTAGCCAGGATTGCCACGCATGCCATCTTTGCGACCTTGCTTGGTGTAACCGGGCTTTTGGGGGTGTTCTTCATCATGATTGCGCTTTCACAGGCCAAAACAGTTCTCAACTGCAATGTCGATGTTATATTCTGGAATATAACGAAATCTGTGTGGCTGGCTTCCTTGACGCCAGTTCTCGTGTGGGGCATTTGTGTCAAGAAACGCTAAGAATCAAACTGCTTCAGACTGTTTCATAAAGGGTATGAGTTTCATTTCGCATCTTGCCTAAAAATGGCATCTGAAGAATCCATCGCATTGTTTTTGAAGGATTTCAACCCTGTAAGCATCGGGGATCCGATTGGCAGACTGGGGCGAACTGCATGGGAGCTTGATGACGGTGTCCGGTATTTCCCGCTGTCCACGTGGTGGCATTGGGGGATAATTGCTTTTTTCGTTTTTGCCATTGTCTCATATCTGTATTTCTTCAAGTATCGGGCGAAAATGAAAATGTGGCGACGAATTGTATTTTCAGCGGGTTTCACGGTGGTTTCAACAGCCTTGGTTGCCGTAATCGGCCTTGCCTGTTCGTATTATTGGGGTGGTCCTTATGCTTATGAAAATTACCAGGTTCCTGCGGAACCCGCTGACGTGCTGATTTGGTTTTCAGGGTCTGACGATGGCGCATATTATCTGGACAACTACAGTAGATGCCGAAAGCAATATCCAGTTGTCTCGAGAGATGAATTTCGCGCGGCATTGTTCAATTTTAGCGATATTGACAAGGCGGTTGAATATGCGCGACGGCTTCCTCCGGGATGTCGGCTGGTGGTTCGTGGACATAGCATGGGGGCCGCCGCCGCGATGCGTTTTGCGCAAAAATGTGGATATCCAATTGAATTGCTGGATACGAGAGATCCAACAAGCTGGTTTGGCAAATGTCCCGCCAAACCTGCCAATGTGAAATACTGGCGCAACGTCCTGCCCGGAGAAACCGGCTGGAATATTCCCGAAGAGCAACATCACGGGACGAATTACTGGGGAAAAACAAACATGGCCAATGTCTTCCGTTCCATGGGCGGGCCATGGAATCATTGTGACGAAGCGACAAATGTTGTTATGCCGGGAATGGATCATCGCGAGGTTGGAGAAAACATCGATGAGATTGTTTGCAAACCATAGAAGCCGAGTCTTGAGTCAATGTAAAACATTGTTGCATACCATTGCTAAGAACATGAATATGCCGTTTGCCCAATTTGTCATGTTGTTCCTTTCCGCCTGCTTTTGCGTGTGTCAGGGCAAGGACATCACAGACGTGCATTCCCTTCAGGATGCCTACGCGCGGGTGGCGGAGAAGGTGTTCCCCGCAGTCGTGGTGGTAATGAACTGCCAGTATGACCGGAGGGGGCGGCTGACCGAGGCGGGCACAGGATCGGGGTTCTTCGTGCGGGACGACGGCGTGCTGGTCACGAACCACCACGTCATCGAGGGCGCTGAGGTCCTCGGAGTGAAGCTACTGGACGGAACGGTGGTCCCTGCGGTCATCCTCGGGGACAGCGAGGCCACGGACATCGCGGTGCTCAAGGCGGAGGTCGGAAAGAAGGTGCCGTTTTTGAAATTCGCCGACACTTCCACGGTGAAGGTCGGCCACTACGCGATTGCGGTGGGGGCGCCGCACAAGCTGTCGCACACGATGACCACCGGCGTGGTGAGCTTCAAGGGGCGCAAACTGGGCCTGAACTACCGCGAGGACTTCATCCAGACCGACGCCGCCATCAACCCAGGCAACAGCGGCGGGCCGCTGCTGAACATCGACGGGCTGGTCATCGGCGTGAATGACTGCGGAATCTTCCCGGATGGCACGGGCAGCGTGGGGCTGGGTTTCGCGATTGACGGAAACCTCGTCCAGCGCACGCTGGGCGAATTGCTTCGCAAGGGGCTTAAAGCGCGGCCCTCTTTCGGCGCGACCATCGAGGAGCGTCCAGCGGGACAGCTAGGCGTCCTCGTCACCGAGGTTCTCAAAAAGTCGCCAGCGGAAGAGGCCGGAGTGAAGGCGGGTGACGTCATCTTGCGACTCGGCAAGACACAAGTCACCGACCCGCTGCAACTCCAGGCGGTGCTGCTGACCGACTACCGTCCCGGCGACACGGCGGAGCTGGAAGTGCTTCGTGACAAAATACGACAGGTTCTGACAATCCGCTTCGGGACGGTGAAGAAGTAGCGGAATCACGCAGGGCACCCAGGTTGAAGGCAAAGGTGCTCTAGGGATATATATGCCTGAAAGCACCTTGCCTTCAAGGGAGGGCCGTTTTCGGGCCGCCAGGGGCATTTCGGCTTTTTCCACTGCCGTTTCTGTCCTGTTCCGGGGCCGTTTCCCGTCACGGCAGTATTGTACAAAAATAGTGCTTGGCATCGCATGAATTGCGGACAATGTACGCCGTCCGTGTGTGCTACCGCATTTCCGCTGTCGGATGTCCAATTTGCAGTCGATTCGCACTTTTTTCTTCCAAAACGCCACGCAATTCGCTCATTTCCCTTCCATCGGCATTGCGAGGCATGCTTTTGAACACTGCTGTCCGACAATTTTCAGGAAAGCCGCCGACACCTTTCGCGATTTCCGCAACCACCAAAAAACAACGGGAGATAGCTTTCCGGGTCTTCGATTTTTAAGGGCTTGTCACGGCCATGTCCCTGGGTGCGGCATGAAATGACACGTCCTGGGAAAGCACATGCTTTCCTATCCTCTGAATGACTTTCATGACTTTTCGGGAATGGGCTTGCATCCCCCCATATCGTGCGTTAAATTTGAAAGGGCGGGTGGTTGGGGGGGGCAACCCACCATCCATCATTGCTGTCCGACAGATTTCCGACGGAAGAACTGACGTCCCGTCCGGGCAACTTGACGCATGCCGCGTCCCTTGCCAAGTGGCGGGAGCAGGCGCAATGCCAGTCCATGCCGCGTCCCTTGCCAAGTGGCGGGAGCAGGCGCAATGCCAGTCCATGTCGCGTCCCTTGCCAAGTGGCGGGAGCAGGCGCAATGCCAGTCCATGCCGCGCCCCTTGCCAGGCGGCGGGTACAGGCGCAATGCCAGTCCATGCCATACCCCCTGCCAAGTGGCGGGAGCAGGCGCAATGCAAGTCGTTGCTGTTTTGTGTGTTGTGGAAATTGGACTTTTACCGAGCAACAGTGGTTTTTGAACATGCTTGTGCTAAAATTCAAGCATGAAGTCCAGCGGCGTGGCTATGGTATTTCGAATCGTGCCGGTACACTTCATGTAACGTTGCCATCGGCGGAGGGACGGAACTGACTTTCAAGTGGTTTCCTGTTGGAGAATACAATGCATCTCTTTGGTCTACAAGTGTTAACTCGCTGTGGAAGCGGGGCGTACGGCGACGTCTATTATTGCCAGGACGCATCAGGAAAGCGCGTGGCATTGAAGGTGATTCCCAAGGGCAAGGTCGGCTCCGGCTGGGAGCGCGAGCTGAAGGGCATCACGAACTACCGTCGTCTTGCCGAGGACAGCCCATTGCTGCTGAACATCTTCCATGTCGGCGAGGATGAATCCAGCTTCTACTACACCATGGAACCCGCCGACAATACGGGAACCGAGGAGAAATATACGCCGGACACCTTGGCCGCACGGCTCGCGCATGGTCCTCTGCCGTCCGAAAAACTGCAAACCACCCTGAAACGGCTGCTGGAATGCATCACGGCGTTGCACAAGGCGGGCTTTGCGCACCGGGACATCAAGCCGGAGAACATCCTGTTCGTGAATGGCGAACCCAAGTTGGCGGACCTGGGGCTGCTTTCCCCGTTGTCCGGCACATTGACCCAGCTGGCCGGAACGCTGGATTTCCTTCCGCCGGAAGAGCGCACGGGCGAAGGGACGGGGGACAGCCGCGAGTCCCGTCAGCGCAACGACCTGTATGCCTTCGGGAAAATTATCTACTGCTGTATCACGGGGAACGGCGCCGACCAGTTTCCCTCTCTGCCACAGGAGCTTCCGCTGACTTTGCAGAACAAGTTGTTCTTCAGGCTGGCGCTCCGGCTGTGCGACCGGGAACCGTCCCGACGTCTGGCAGAGTTGCGCGAGGTGGTTGCCTCCTTTGAAAACACGGTCCGGATGTGCCAGTACGGTGAGAGTTTCTCAGACAAATTGCATTATGCGTGTTCGACCTTGTCCAGAAGTTTTGTCTTCACCTGCTCCCGCCTCTTCAAATCAGCCGTCAGGCACTGGCTGCTGACCCTGCTATGCGTTTCCGTGCTGGGCATCTGCGTCTGGTATGCCTGGCCCCGTCCCCCATACGACATCGCAAAGGAGCAGACAAAACCTTACAGAAACAATGACTTGGGCATCGAAATGGAGATTCCCGTGGAATGGGAGATCCTTTCCAGCCAGACGGCAAACGAATGGCTAAAGGAACTCGATGACGATGAGGCTCTCTCGGAGCAGGAGAAAAAGCGGATGGAATTCTTTGCTTCGATTCAGGAGCTGGGCTGCGACTACATCATCTGCGACTATGACGCGAAAAATCCCGACAACATAACCATACAGTCGGTTCCGGTGCCAGGGGAGTTGCTAATGGAGACGCCAGACGATGAACTTCGCATCGGCATGCAACAATTGTTCAAGGGCGAACTCGGCTTCGACACCAAGATCTACGCCTTCCAGCGTCTGACGATTGCCGGGCATCCATGCGTGTTCGTTGACTTGTCCCATGTCCCCGGCATCCGGGTCAACAACTATCTCTTTGGCCTGGAAGATAAATGCTTCGCCATCGCGCTCACTGCACGGGAAGAGACCTTCTTTGACCGCAGGGAGCAGTTCCAGTCCATCCTGTCCACCCTGCAGTTTTCTGACAAGCCCGGAAAATAACTTCGTAATGTAAGAAACGACGGTTCCGGCGGTAGTCAGCAGTGGAAACGAAAGAACGCGTCTGGCTCCATTCACGTTTTTCTTCAAAGAATCGCAGGAAAATATGGCATTCACCACAAAGAAATCCTTGCTGGCGCGAGTTCGCGCGGGGGACGACGTCTCCTGGAACGAGTTCTACATGACCTATCGGCCGCTGATACTCCTGTGCGGACGGGACTGCGGGCTGACCCGCGATGAAAACGAGGAGCTGGTTCAGCAGGTCATGTGCGAAATCTTCCAGAAGGACATCCTCGGGAAATACAACCTTGACGAAGTGCCGCAGGAACTCACCGTCCACTACGACCCGGCGCGCGGGCGCTTTCGTCATTATTTCAAGGCCATCGTCCGCAATCAGGCATTGAAGCTCTATCGCAAGCGGAAGGAGGTTCTGGACATCGGCAGCATTGCGGAGGTCGCCGACGACGTCCGTTTCGACGATGTCTGGGAGGAGGAATGGCGGCGGCACCTCCTTACCCAGGCTCTTGAAGAACTGCGCGCCACCGTCCAGCCAGTCACCTTTTCCGCCTTCCAGATGTATGCCATCCAGGAACACCCCGTCAAGGAAGTGGCGGATTTTCTCCAGTTGTCTGTCGATTCGGTTTATGTTGCCAAGAACAGATGCATTGCGGGGTTGAAGCGGATTATCGAGAAACTTGACCGGAGGTAAACAAGATGAAGCACTACACCAAGGAAGAGCTGGAACTGTACCGCCATGGCCAGATGTCCGTCCTCGGCAGGGGCAACTGTGCGAGCCATCTGGAGGCATGCGAGGAATGCCGGAATCTCCTGGAGGAACTGAAGTCCGAGGACGACTTCGTGGAGGAACTCCGCAGCAGCCTCCAGGTTTTCGACGCCATCTCGAAGGAGTCCCCGCTTCATTCCACTCAAGCCGCAAAATCATAAGAAATTCTGAATCAGTGAATTATAGATTTCTTTTGGAATCTGTTCTTTGCGATGAAGTACTGCAAAGCGTTCCATTGTCGGTTGACATTGTCGAAGCGCCGCCACCTGTCGTTTTGTCTTTAATCTTTAACTCATAAGCGTAATTCAATGAAAATGAAAAAAATCCTTGCGTTTTTCTGTCTTGTCGGCCTTTCCCTCGTTGCGGTGGCCCAGGAGTATGACCCATTGAATGCCGTGGTCAGAGTGGACACCATCTACTATCAGCCGAACTTCAGCATGCCATGGCAAAACCGGATGCAGGACTCCTGTTGTGGTTCGGGCGTGGTGATAACTGGAAACCGCATCCTGACCGCCGCCCACAATGTCACCGATGCCACCTACATTACGGTCATGAAGCAGTCTTCCGACGAGAATTATCCCGCCACGGTTCTGGCGGTCGACCACGACTGCGACCTGGCACTGCTGGAAGTGGAAGACCAGTCCTTCTTCAACGACATCCTGCCGTTTGAAATCGGCGAGACTCCTCCGCCTCAGACGCAAGTGGCGGTGGCCGGCTTCCCCATCGGTGGCGATGGTCTCTCCATTACCCAGGGAGTCATCTCGCGCATCGAAACCCGAACCTATGTACATTCCTATTGCAACCTTCTGTGTGCGCAGTTGGACGCGGCTATCAACCCCGGCAACAGCGGCGGCCCGGTGGTCAACAACGGCAGTGTCGTTGGCATTGCCTTCCAGTCGAACAATCGGGGAGAAGGGCTAGGCTATATGGTTCCAACTGAGATCATCCGACATTTTCTCAGGGACATCGAGGATGGCAAGGCGGATGGCTTCGGCTCAGCTGGCTTCCGCTATGCGACTCTTGAAAATCCTGACACACGTCGATATCTCAAGATGACTGACGGGCAGACCGGCGTGCGTATCACCTATGTCTGTCAGCACAACAGGGAGTTGCTTCAACTTGACGATGTTTTGCTGGCCATAGACGGAATACATGTTGCCAACAACGGCTACATCCGCCTTGTGACCGGGGAGTCCCGGGCCTTCAGCACGCTGATTTCCCAGCGGCAGATAGGGGAGAAGATTGACCTGACCATCCTTCGCGACGGCAAAGAGCTTGTTGTGCAGCTCCCGGTGAAAAAAATCGAGTATCTCTGCAAGGATTTCCTGTATGATACGCTTCCCGACTATTATATCGTCGGCGGCTTTGTATTCACTACGCTCTCCTACAGTTTTCTGGATGAATGGGGGAATGACTCCCCGCCGGCAGAGCTAGTGTCAAAGACGTTCACGGAGAAGACCAGCCCTGACGAGGAGACTGTTGTGCTTTCCTTTGTCTTGGGAGACCGCGTGAATGTCGGCTACCAGGGGCTTATGGCCCTTCAGTTAAACAAAGTCAATGAGAAGAAAGTGATCAATCTGCCGGATCTTATCTCCTTCATCGAGAACAGCGAAGAGGAGTTCATCACCCTGACCTTAGGGGAGAATGACTATCCGGTCACGCTCGACCTCAAGAAGCTTCGCGATTCCACCCCCGCCATCCTGAAACGCTACCGCGTACCCGCAGACCGGAGCGCATCGCTGAGGTGATGTGGAAACGGTCCAGGCCGGAGGCAACGATGCATCAGGGAATAAATGCCTGGATGCACTTTGCCTCGGGAGAAGGCCGTTTCCAGATCGCTGGACATTGCAGGTTCTTCAAAGACTGCGGCTGTCCAACATGGGCTTTCCGAACTTTGGCGGGAAATGCCCTAAGTGTGGAATTGCCAACAATCTAGGCGTATATTTGGTATTTTGTCGTTTGGAACCCGGCGTGGGGCGTCTTTCCCGACCATGCGTTTTTCTGCGCGGGAAAGGGCTACTGCAACTGGCGCCGTTCTTCCAGTTCGGTCCAGCGGGCGTAGAGGCGCTCGACCTCGGCCTTGGCGGCGTCGAGCCGGCTAGTCAGCTCGGCGGTCTGGCGACCATATTTGGCGTGGAAGTC
>JAFRLP010000473.1 GCA_017431185.1 Victivallales bacterium
AACGCATTGTCCCCTGCGGGGAGTCGGGAGGAGGGCGCTTTTTGCATCGTAAAAAAAACTCAAGCCGGCAGGACAAACTGGCGTGATGTGTTATATTAGAGGAGTCATGGCGAAAGGGCGTCTTGCGCTGTGACTTCATCGGGCATTTGCCAGTTTTTTCGCCGGCAATCAACACAAGAAGAGAGAGAAATGAGTGCATCATCTGACTTGAAGGCGCAGAGCCTTCTTTATCACGAGCAACCTGTTGCAGGCAAAGTCAGCGTCGTGGCCACCAAGGCGTGCGAAACGCAGTTGGATTTGTCCATGGCCTACACGCCAGGCGTGGCGGAACCGTGCCTGGCCATCAAGGCCAATCGCGGTGAGGTCTATCGCTACACCAGCAAAGGCAACATGGTGGCGGTGGTCAGTGATGGCACTGCTGTGCTTGGGCTTGGCAACATCGGGCCCGAGGCTGGCTTGCCCGTGATGGAGGGCAAGGCGGTTCTCTTCAAGCGCTTTGCCGACATTGACGCCGTGCCGCTCTGCCTCGGTGGAATGCTGGACGCGAAGGGGCGCACCGACCCTGAGAAGGTGATTGCCGCCACCGCCGCGCTCGAACCCACTTTCGGGGGAATCAATCTTGAGGACATCGGGGCTCCCGCCTGCTTCACCATTGAACGCACTTTGAAGGGACGGATGAACATCCCCGTGTTCCACGATGACCAGCACGGCACCGCCATCATCTCACTGGCCGCCCTGCTGAATGTCGCCAAATTGACGGGGCGGCAACTCAAGGACATCCGCATTGTGGTCAATGGTGCGGGCGCCGCTGGCATTGCCTGCGCCGAATTCTACATTTCCGCTGGCGTGGAACGCTCGAATGTGATGGTCTGCGACAGCAAGGGGGTCATCTATCAGGGGCGTGCCGAGGGAATGAATTTCGCGAAGGAGAGACTGGCGACCACCCGTCCCTGCCGCACCTTGGCGGAGGCGATGGTCGGCGCGGACATGTTCCTGGGGTGCTCGGTCGGCAACTGCGTCACAAAGGAGATGGTGCGCAGCATGGCTCCGCATCCCGTCATCTTCGCCATGGCCAATCCCGTGCCGGAAATCTTCCCCGAGGATGCGCTGGCCGCAGGGGCCTTTGTGGTCTGCACGGGGCGGACGGACCTGCCGAACCAGGTGAACAATGTCCTGGGCTTCCCCGGCATTTTCCGCGGAGCCTTGGATGTGCGCGCCAGCGACATCAACGAAGAGATGAAGATGGCTGCGGCTCGGGCTTTGGCGGAACTCGCCACTTTGCCTGTGCCAGAGGAGGTCAAGGCGCAATTGGCCAAAGCCTATCCTGCGGATGCGGCTGCGGGCATGTTTGACGGCGCGAATCCCCTCAAGGCCACGTATGTCATCCCCAAGCCCTTTGACCCCCGGGTGGTCCCCCATGTCGCGCGTCGAGTGGCGGAGGCGGCCATCAAGAGCGGGGTGGCATCCTTGACCATCAGTGATTTTGACGCCTATGAAAAGGCGGTCGCCAAACGTCTTGCGCGAGCCTGAGGCATTCTGTCAAGCAACGGAGAGAATTGACGATGAAACACCTTCTCCTTCCATTGGCCATCTTCACGCTGTCCATGATGATTCCACGCGCCTGGTGCCAGCAACCGGCGGCCAGGGAGGCGGAGGTGTCGCCTGCGTCCGCAGGCGCTCAGGCATTGCCCAAGGCGACGGAGGCCCTGCCCACGCCGCGTCTGGCTTCCGAGGCCCCCGCGCCCGCCGTGGCCCCTGAAGCGCCTGCGGCGAGCCCTGGGGAGGATAAGCCCGCTGTGGCAGGGCAGGACGGCGCCTTGACTCTGACCAAGATCTTCGAGCGCGGCGGTTGGGTCATGTACGTCATCGCAGCCCTCTCCTTTGTGGCGCTGGCATTGATCATCTTCTATATCCTGACACTGCGTGCCCAGGTGCTTTTCCCCGAAGATTTCATTTTGGATGCGGAGGATGCGGCTGTCAATGGCGATTGGGATGGACTGCGGGCGCTCTGCCGTAACAACAGTTCTCCCGCGGCCCGCATCATCGAGGCCTCTTTGGAGCAGATCGTGCCTGGGCAACCCTGGAACTACGATCGCATCCAGGCCGCAATGGAGGACGAGGGGGCGCGCCAGGCCGGTTTCCTCTGGCAGCGTCTGCAGTACCTCATGGACGTCGCCATCATCGCGCCGATGGTGGGGCTGCTGGGCACAGTCTGGGGCATGATGCTCTCCTTTGCCGGAATCGAGAACGGCGCCGACTTTGCCAGCAAGGCCGAGACGATGGCCAGCGGTATCGCCCAGGCGATGTACACCACTTTCGGCGGACTGATCGTGGGCATCTTGGCGATGGCGATCTACGACCTCATCCGAGGGCATCTGAACCGCATCATCAGCGCCATGGAACGCGCCTGCGGGACGGTGCTCCGCAAGTTGACGCCGCCCTCGGGCGGAATGAGCCCCGTGCGAAAATGACGGGAGGTCCGCATGAATTTCCGCAAGAAACTCAATGACGCCTCTCCCGGGTTCCAGATGTCCCCGATGCTGGACATCGTGTTCATCACGCTCATTCATTTCATGGCGGCGACCCTGTTTGCGAAATGGGAGCATAAACTGGAGATCACCGTTCCCACGGCGGATGCGGGAATGACCACCGCCAGGCAACGTCTGGAACTCATTGTGAACATAGACCAGGAGGGGAGGATTTTCATCAACTCCATTGAAATGTCCCTGAAGCGGCTGAGGGGGATTCTGGCTCTCACGCATGCGGAGAGCGCGGATTTGCCCATCATCATCCGCGCCGACCAGGACACACGGCACAAGGATGTGGTGAAGGTGCTGGATTTGTGTGCGCAGCTGGACATTCGCAATGTTGCGTTCTCCACCATCAAGCCTGAGACATCGGAAAAAACGCCTTGAGGAAATCTCCCGCACCATATTGTCTTTGCCTGACGGCTTTCTGGCTGGGAGTCGCCGCGGCTTTGCTGTGCCTGTCGTTTCCGTCGCAGGCGCAGCTTGCCACGGAACAGGCGGTGCGCGATCCGCAGAGGCTTTTCGCGTATGCGTGTGGCCTGTACCGCCGTCAGTTCCATGACATGGCCCTGGCGGAGTTTGACCGGTATCTGGCCTCGTTCCCCGAAGGGGAGCAGGCGGCGGATTCCCTGTATTATGCCATTGACTGCCTGGACAAACTGAAGCGCACAGAGGAGATGCTGGCGCGCATTCGGCTTTTTCTGGAGCGGTATCCCCAGCACAAGGAGGCGGAAAAACTCTCCAGGTTTGCGGCTGACCAGCTGATGGCTGCCGGCAAATACCAGGAGGCGGCTGCGCTTTTCCGCAAGTTGCGCCAGTCCAAGCATGGCACGACACAGGAGTATGCCACCTATTTTCTGGCCCAATGCCTGGCACGGCAGAACCAGCCCGAGGAGGCCGCAAAACTATACGCCGAACTGGCGTCCCATGTCCCGTCGGTCAGTTCCACCTATCGTTATTACGCGATCAAGGAGCATGCCGACCGCCTTTATCAGGCTGGCAAATTGGATGAGGCCCTGGAAGCCTACCAGCGTCTGATCGCGGCGAAGGACATCCCCGAACAACTGATTGAAACCGCGTTGTTCAATATGGGGGAGATCCACTTGCGTCAAAAGAAGAATGCCGAGGCGAGCCGTGACTTCGGGCAGTGCGTGGGGCGTTTCCCCGACGGGCTTTGGTCGCGGCTTGCCCGAAAATACCGTGCGACTCTGACAATCGGCGCAGGCGATTTTGCCCAGGGCATTGAACTGGCGGAGGAGTGGCTGCGCCGTTACCCGGACGCGGTGGATTATGAGGTGGACTACAATCTCGCCAGAGCCTATTTCCAGACGCAGCGCTATGAGCAGGCCCTTCCCTATTTCAATCGTGTGGAGGTCGATCCCAAGGTCCCGTCGCACATTCGCCAGGGTGCGGCCTTGTATTCGCTCTATTGCCTGATGATGGCGCGTCACCTTGCGGAGGCCGAGAAGAAGGCCGCCGATTTTCTGGAGAGGTATCCGCGTTCCACCAACAAAGGCGAGGTCATGCTGATGCGTGGAAACGCCTTGATGAACTTGCAGCGTCTGCCCGAGGCCGAGGCCGTGCTGAAATCGGCCCTGGACTTCTTTGCCGACCATTCGCAGGAGGATTTTGAAAAGGCGGGGAGTTATCTGCTGAGGCTTTACCATCTGGAGAAGCGCTGGGCAGAGGCCGCAGTGACGTTGCGCAAGATGGCCTCCAGGCCAGCCGCCAAAGACCCCATGGCCCTTTATTTGCAGGCCGCGGACTTTGAGGTCCAGGCAGGACAGAATGACCTGGCGCGCGAAGACCTTGGCCGTGTGTTGGCGAAGGGAACGCCTGAGATGGCGCGCCAGGCATGGAGAAAACTCGCCGAACTGGAAATCAAGGAGAGGAATTATTCCGCAGCCATCCAGGCTCTGGAGAAACTCTGTGAGAATGCCCCTGTCGAGGAGTATGTCGAACTCGAGTACCGCATTGCGTATATTTATTATTATCAGAAGCGTTTCGAGGAGGCGCTCGCCGCCTTGCGTCCGATTCTCAACCAGCCCGCTTTGCCGTCGGAGGCGCGGTTGCGCATCAATGTCATGGCGTTGCGGATTCTGCTGGACTCGGAGCAGTTCAGCGAGGCGTTGCCTGGCATTCAGGAGTTGCTGAGAATGCCACGGGACGAGGCGGATGCGGCGGTGGAGCCCAAATTGCTTGGGGACTCTGCTGCGGCAGCCGTCAAGTTGGCCTGTTATGACGAGGCGGAACGGCTCTGGCGCTGGCTGCTGTCCAGAAAGGATGCCACCCCCCAGCAACTGGCCCAGGTGCGAATGAGTTTGGCGGAGCTGGTGATGCACTCCCGCAACCGCGCCGCAGAGGCGGCGGAACTGCTGGCTCCGCTGGCCGCCTCCGACTCATCAGGGGCGGTGGCGGAGGATGTGCAGTCGCTGTTGGCGGAGGCGTACCTTCAGGCCGGAGACCATGTGCGGGCATTGGATGCCGCCAGCAAAGCCTACAAGGCGAACGACGGCACGCCCCATTCTCATGCCAGAACCCTCTATCTTTTGGCTTATCTTTACTTGAATATAGAAAAAAAGCCCGACCTGGCCAACAAATTTGCAACTCAATGCTATATTCTAGAGAATGACTCGCGTTATTCTCCGGCGGCGATGGAAATATCCCTGCGGTGTTTCCTGGCGCTGAAGGATCGTGATAATGCAATGTCGGTGTTCGAGGAACTTTCCTCGAAATTTCCTGTCTATGTCTCTGGACATCCTGAGATTCGGCAGGCGTTGGGTCCGTGAAGAAACGTCATTCTCAAATCAACATAATGGCAGATCCCCTAAAAATAGGAGGCTGGTAATCATGGGTAAAGTCAAAATCACCATTTTGTCGGAAACCGAGAAGATGCGGGGCACCTCTTTCCCGCTGGTCAATGACCAATACACTCTCGGTCGTTCGGAGTCTGCGGACATCTGCATTCCCGACCCCACCATCAGCGGACATCATTGCACTTTGCTGAAAACCGAGGACGAGAGTTACGCTGTCCGCGACGAGAACTCCACCAATGGCACTCGCGTGAACGGCGAAAAGGTGGAGACGGAGATCATCCCCCTGAAGAATGGCGACATTCTGCAGGTGGGCGGAGTGGAGATTCTCTTCGACAACGGCGAGGAGCGTCACACCGAGGTCCATACGATGACCGTCATCAACCTTGAGGAGACCGGAACCATCAGCATGACCCAGGCGCAGATGAAGAATCTGGGCAACGCCAGCAGCAATCACTCCCGGTCTTTGCGCGACAACCGCAAGCATAACGCCATCATTTACGGGATTGTCGGGGTGCTTGCCTTGCTGGCGTTGGGCGCAATCGCCTATTTATGCGTTTCCATGCTGGGCGGTTCCCATACTCCCACGCCTTGAGTGCAACTCCGTCTTCTCTCTGAATCTGGACGTAGCCCAGGCGTCATCAGCCGTGCTGAAGACCGCCTATGGTGATTCGTTGAACACCTTTGTCACTATCGGAACGCGAATATGTCTGACGACTCTAACCGGAATGGAGATTTCGGTCATTTCAATTCCAACAACGGTTCCCCCTTGGCCCGTCAGCTGCTTTTGTGGGTGGGTGTGTTTGTGATTGTGCCGATGCTGCTGTGGTTTGCCTCATCACGTGGCAACCGCAGGGTCAAGGAACTGCCCAGTTCGGAGTTTGAGAGCCTCCTGGTCAGCAACCGCATCGCTTCCGTTCTGGTGGAGGACGAGAATTCCACCGCTGTGCAGTCTCTGTCGGGCGAGTATTGGCCAGTCGGCACGAAAATCGGCGACCAGAAGGCCCTGCACCTGTATCGCTCCAAGATTCTCTACACCGATGCGGTGGACGCCTTGATTCGTGACAACTGCCCGAAACGGGAGGTCAAGGCGGGCGGCAGTCTGCTGATGTCCATCCTGATGTCGCCGCTGCTGTTCCTGGTCATGATTGCCTTGTTCTACTGGATTTTCTTCCGCCAGATGAAGGCGGCAAACGGCGGGGCCTTGCAGTTCGGCAAGAGCCGTGCCAGAATGCTTAATCCGTCGGACGAGAAAATCACCTTCAAGGATGTCGCGGGCATCAATGAGGCGCGCGAGGAGATGGAGGAAATCGTCGATTACCTCAAGGCTCCGGAGAAGTTCTCGCGGCTGGGCGGGCGCATTCCGCACGGCGTGCTGATGGTCGGACCGCCCGGCACTGGCAAAACGCTGTTGGCCAAGGCCATCGCTGGCGAGGCGGGCGTGCCGTTCTTCACCATCAGCGGCTCCGATTTCGTGGAACTGTTTGTGGGCGTGGGAGCTAGCCGAGTCCGCGATATGTTCTCCGAGGCGAAAAAACGGGCTCCCTGCCTGATTTTCATTGACGAGATTGATGCCGTCGGGCGCTCGCGCTTCAGCGGCATCGGCGGCGGTCACGATGAGCGTGAGCAGACGCTCAACGCCATGCTGGTGGAGATGGATGGCTTCGAGGCGAATGCCGGCGTGATTGTGCTGGCGGCCACGAATCGGCCCGATGTGCTTGACCCCGCGCTGCTGCGCCCTGGCCGCTTTGACCGCCAGGTCGTCATTGATTTGCCTGACATGGAGGGGCGAGCGGAAATCCTGGCCATCCATGCCAAGAAACTGCGTCTGGACCCGAAGGTCGATTTGCATGTCATCGCCAGGGGCACGCCCGGCTTCAGCGGTGCGGATTTGGCCAATCTTCTGAATGAGGCGGCAATCATGGCCACCCGTTCCAACAAGGACATGGTCACTCTGGCTGAACTGGAGGAGGCGCGTGACAAGGTGCGCTGGGGCAAGGAGCGGCGCAGCCGCAAGATGACGGAGCGGGTGCGCAAACTGACCGCCTATCACGAGGGCGGCCATACGTTGGTCAACCTCTATCTCAAGCATACGGAGCCGCTGCACAAGGTCACCATCATTCCGCGTGGCATGGCGCTGGGCGCGACTATGTACCTGCCTGTGACTGACCGTTATGACATCACGGAAAACGAGGCGCTGGACATGATGGTCATGTGCATGGGAGGGCGCTGTGCCGAAAGACTCATTTTTGACGAAATCACCTCAGGCGCCGCCATGGACATCCGCCAGGCCACCCAGACCGCCCGCAAGATGATCTGCGAGTGGGGCATGAGCCCTGACCTGGGGCCCATCAGTTACTCGGGCAGGGAGGAGCATCTCTTCCTGGGACGCGATTTGACCCGCTCCGCCGACATGAGTCCAGACACGGAACGCGAAATCGACCTCGCCATCCGCAAACTGGTGGATGCCGCCGAGGAGCGCGCCATGAAGATTCTCACAGAGCATCGTGATCAACTGGAATTGCTTGCACAGACGTTGATTCTCAAGGAAACGATGTCCGCAGAACAGGTCTATGAACTGCTGGGCATGGAGCCGCCCAAAAACACCTCCGAGGACGAGGTCTCTGCGCCTGCTGCCGCGCCTGACGGTGAAACCGCGAAGGAAGAAGTTTTGCCGTCAGCCCCCCCGCCCGCGCCATGAGGCGTTGGGATGACCATGTGCGGAGATCGGCCTGCAAACAACTCCTTCTTGTGGATGAACATAGTTCGGAGACGTAAAAATAAAGAGTATCTAATTCTGTGCCCCTGGCGACTTCAATCCGCATGGCCCGTTGCCCGCGCGGGCAGCGTTTGCCGCCTTGTCGATAGTTTTGTAATTGCCTCAGGTGAAAAAGATTTCGTTTTGAACAAGAAAATAGATGTCCCGTCCACAGTGCCAGGAAGAGATTTTTCATCTTTTACAGCATCAGCGTAAACATCGTTATGCCGAAAATGGGGGCATTTGCGCCATTTGTCTGGATCATGGTGAAAATTTTAATGTTGTAAAACCGCACTATCATCCGAATTTCTATGAACTTGTGGTGGTGCGTGGAGGCAGTGCCCTGCATAGTTATCTTGGAAAGACGATTCCGTTGTCCGCTGGAGACATTGTGCTGATTCAGCCAGTTCACATCCACAACTATCTTTTCCCCTCTCCATTTCACATTTACAATGTCCTGTTCAATTTTGAAGTTCTTGCCCCGTATTTGAACGAGTTGAAAACTATT
>JAFRLP010000474.1 GCA_017431185.1 Victivallales bacterium
CAGTGTAACGGATGCGGTTGTGTGCGTCCAAACGGACTTTTGGTGCTTCACGATGAAGCCGAAGTCTTTCAGGCTGACGATTTCGCGCGTAGGCACCGCCAGCCACTCTGCGTATGCCGAAGGCTTCGCTGCAGATGTTTTATTGAAATACAACTACTTTAATAGTGATTATTTGACAAACTAAAAATCTGTAATATAGTAAAGCCGTTTGCATTTTAATACTACTATGGGGGTATCAACTTGACGCAACCGATTTCACATTTAGAGTATGTGCATGGACACATACCCAATCAACACTCGCATGTTCAATGAGACCTTTAAAGACGATGCAGCCTGTCTGGAGTATATCTACCAGAATCGCTGGCCTGACGGCTTTGTCTGCCCTGTGTGCCAAGCCAAAGGTCGTTTTTGGAGATTGGCCAAGGGGAAGATCAAGTGCAGGGAATGCCACCACATGACATCCATCCTGTCCGGCACTGTGTTCCAGGACACCCACACGCCTTTGCTGACATGGTTCCAGATTATCTGGCATCTTTGTTTGCAAAAGAACGGCTACAGTGCACTGAGCATGCAACGCTCACTCAGTTTGTCGTACGCAACAGCGTGGCTCTGCCTCCACAAGTTGCGCAAGGCAATGGTGCGGCCCGGACGCGAATTGCTCAAGGGTGAAGTTGAGGTGGACGAGGCGTATGTCGGAGGCAAGAAGGAGGGACGGGCTGGCAGAGGCGCTTTTGGGAAGAACATAGTCATCGTTGCTGTCGAAAGGAAAAAGACGGAAGACGGGCATCGTGTCATCGGCAGGGCAAGACTCCAAGTGATTCCCGATGTGACAGGAAAGACATTGACGGAAAGTGTTGCGTCATTGGTTGAAAAAGGCTCGACTGTCATAACCGACTCATGGCGTGGCTATTCACGGCTCAACGAGATGGGGTTCACCCACATTGTGTCGCGGCAAGCTTCAAAACAGATGAAAACGCCATTTGATTCGGATTGCATGATAGAAGAGGACTCCCCACTCCCTAAATGCCACCGTGTCATCAGCCTTCTGAAACGATGGATTTTAGGCACGCTTCAAGGTTCTATTGGAAAAGACCACATGCAGGACTATCTCAATGAGTTTGTGTTTCGGTTCAACCGGCGCAATTCAAAGGCGCGCGGCATGCTGTTCTGGCGATTGATTCAACTTGCGGTGGCTTGCAACCCGATTACCCGAGATGAGATAATCCCACCCCGCATTTAGTGTCACAAAAAAATCGGTTGCGTCAAGTTGATACCCCCATACTACTATTTTGGTAGTCTTTCACAAAGCAAGGCCGTCAGGCACATCTGACCAATGTATTCTGACGGTTCATGATGGACAGGCCGTTTTTCTTGCGTTGCCGCCGCGCACGGGGGACAGCCAGTCAAGTGGATAGTTCATCTGATGGCGGCCCGCGTTGGCACTTCCCGTGCCCCGCCACCGTGCCTTCACGAACTTTTGCAACGAATCCCGAATGATTTCCCCCTGACAAAATGATTCTGGAATTGCTTCCTCACTGCAAGGAGCAACGATAAATGGAGTACCAATCATGAAAAAACTGCTGACAATCCAAGACATTTCCTGCTACGGACAGTGCTCGCTCACAGTGGCGCTGCCGATCATTTCCGCCTGTGGAATCGAGACCGTGATTCTTCCCTCTGCCGTCCTTTCCACACACACCGCAGGGTTCAAGAACTACACATTCCGCGACCTGACGGAGGATATGCCCGCCATCGAAAATAGTTGGATTGAAAACAATCTCAAATTCGATGCCTTCTACACGGGATATGTTTGCCCGAACCAGATCCAGCCCATTTTGCAGATCATGAAGAGCTGCGCTGCCCCTGGCGCTCTCCGCATCGTGGATCCCGTCATGGCGGACAATGGCAAGATGTACCCTGGTTTCCCAGAAGACTTCCCGAAGCAGATGAAGCTCCTCTGCGATGGGGCGGACTGCATCCTCCCGAATCTGACGGAAGCGGCGTTCCTCGTTGGAGACAAACCTGTCCTCGAAGGGTATGACCAGGTGTTCATCGAGAAACTGCTTGAGAAGCTGGTTGCCCTTGGCGTGAAGAATGTCGTCCTCACGGGCGTTTCGTTCGAGCCTGACAAGTTGGGATTTGCGATGTTCGACGGCAAGAGCGTGCGCTATGACTTCAATACGCGGATTGATCGTCTTTCACATGGAACAGGCGATGTCTATGCGTCGGTCTTTGCGGGGGCCTTGATGAGGGGCAAGAGCATTTTCGATTCCGCCGCGCTTGCAGCGGACATTGTCTGCTCCTCCATCTTGGCGACGCCCAAGGAACACTGGTATGGCGTCTGCTTCGAGCAGGCTCTCCCCGAACTGATCCGTGCTCTGGACAAATAAACACAGTTGTCCATGCCTTTTGTGGAAAGACTTTCTTTTCATACGACAGGGATGTGGGCGCGGACGCAAAATCCTTGAGTGTGAACAAAAATGACCTCACATAAGCATTTGGAATGGGAGGCCTTTGGAGAATCAGCAAAAGCCATTTGCAGCAGACAGGTTTGCAACATGCAGGATTTGCAGCGTATCGTTCGCAATGAAACCCATACGGTCATTTTCGTCACACATGACATAGACGAGGCCATTTGCCTTGCCGACCGAATTGTGCTCATGGAGGCTAATCCGGGACGTGTCAAAAACAACTTTCCCGTCAAACTAAACCAGCCACGGTATCGGAGTTCCCCGGATTTCGTATTGATGCGGCAGCACATCCTCCAGGAGTTTTTCACGGAAAATGACAGGCAGATCGAATGTCTCATCTAAGAAGGCAAAAGCAAATTCGACGTTTTGATGGAATTGAAATGAACTATGCTGAACCAATTTTCCAGAACGCAACTTTTGTTCGGCCCGGAAGCCATGGAGCGCCTGTCAGGATGCCGGGTCGCGGTGTTCGGAATCGGCGGCGTGGGCGGATATGCGGTCGAGGCGCTGGTCCGTTCCGGCATCGGCGCGCTGGATTTAATCGACGATGACCGTGTTTGCCTGACCAACCTGAACCGGCAGCTGCACGCCACTCGCAAAACCGTAGGGAAATACAAAGTCGATGTGGCGGAAGAGCGGGTGAAGGAAATCAATCCGGATTGTCAGGTGAGGACTTTCAAGACCTTTTTCATGCCGGAAAATCAGGCGGAGTTTGACTTCTCCAAGCTCGATTACATCGTGGACGCCATTGACACGGTGACGGGGAAACTGGCGCTGGTGGAGCAAGCCCAGACTTTTAAAATCCCGATTATCAGCGCCATGGGAGCGGGAAACAAACTTGACCCTACGGCCATTCGCGTAACAGACATCTATCGGACTGCCATGTGCCCGTTGGCCAAAGTCATGCGCAAAGAATGCCGGAAACGTGGCATCAAAAACCTGAAGGTCGTTTATTCGACGGAAAAGCCGACACGTCCCCTGGAGGATCCGACGATCAGCTGCAGAACGCATTGCATCTGTCCGCCCGGCACACGCAAATGCACGGTGCGCAGGGACATTCCTGGATCGACCGCGTTTGTGCCATCCGTGTTCGGCCTGATCATCGCAGGAGAAGTAATCAAGGATTTGTGCAGGAGGTGACAGGAATGCCGTTTTCGCTGCTCCCGTCTTTTCTTTCATACTGTTTTATTAACGGGATCACGCCAGGCCCTGCGAACCTGTGTTCTCTTTCCACAGCCATGAACGAGGGGAAACAGGCGGCTCTTCACCAATGGACCGGACTGTTTACAGGGTTCGCGCTTGTGTCGTTAGGCAGTGTGCTGATCACCGCTTTTCTGGGTAATATTTTAGGTGAACGCGTGCGCTTTCTGGCATGGATCGGCGCCGGATATCTTCTATGGATGGCGTGGAGTTTGCTGTGCCCTGTCATATTCCCGGCTGGGGAGAAAGAGCCGCACAACGGGCGGACAATTGGCAGGGCCACTTTTTGGACGGGGTTGCTTATCCAGCTGACGAATGTCAAGATCATGGTGTTTTGCATGACAGCGCTCGCCTCGTATGTACTGCCATACACCCACAGTTTTCTCTCGCTGCTGCTCGTCGGCTTTTTCCTTCCTTTTACCGGCCCAGTATGCAATCTTGCCTGGCTGTTCACCGGGGTCAAACTTCAGCGCCTGTTCCAGCAATATAAAAAGACAATCAGCATCCTTATGGCGATCTCGCTTGTATATTGTGCGGTCTCCCTGGTTTTGTAGATGATCCAGGCAAGTGAGCATTGTCACGCCTGAGAACCAGCAGGAAATATTAGGCTGTGTCCTAAAGATGTGTTGTGTAAATCATTTCCAGGCAGAAATCTGTGGTAGAATGCCGTTGGCATGCCACAGGCATTTCGCCTCAAAAATGGAATCTTCAACACTTATTTAGGACAGAGCCAAATATTATGAAAGTATATACCCATATTCCCAAAAAGTGGCAGAGTTGCCAGTTTTTGGGAATGAAAAAGTTGATTCATCCACAAAAGAGTTGTAAATGGAATATGTGTCTGCCATTATCGGTATGTCACGCAGGCGGACAGGGTCGCGGCGGCGAGCCAGTAGATGACCTGCCTCCAGTCGCGGCTGAAGCCATACGCGATGGCCGAGAGCACGTCCAGCGCGATGAGTATGCTTGGAAAAATGTAGGTGTATTTCATCGTGAGTCCTTGCTGTTGTGACATTTTTGCCGTGGAACTTAACAGTATTTGTTGACATTCGCCGCAAAAATGTCGGTGTTCATTTGATTCTCATGGCGAGCAGGATGCCGCCGAAGGGGATGACCGGCTCGCACCAGGAGGCGAACTTCTCCTCGCGCCCTTTCTGCGGGACGTAATGGCATTGCCCGTCGCCGAAGAAGTTCACCCACACGCCCCGTCTTTTGTCGATTGTGCGAATGACTCCGGGCATCCTGTACGCGAGATACGGCGGCCTGAACCAGACCATCACGCCGTCATCAAGGCTGTCGAACTGTTTTCTTGTCATCAGCCTTCCTCCACGTCCTCGGGGTGTTCGCGAAGCACCTCGCGGCACTGGTGCAGACGGCACAGAAGGTAGGTGTTCTCCTCCAGCTCCTCCTGGAACTGGCGCATCTTCTCCGTGATGAACTCGATCCATGGAAACTCACGCCCCTCGCAGTCCTTCGCGTAGGCGGGCGGCGTCTGCGCCATGTAGGCCAGCATCTCCGTGTAGATTCGGCGGTTGTCGGCCTCGTGCTCCTCGATCTCCTCGTCTATCTGGCTCTTGGATATCCGCGAGAGGTATCCGTCGTATTTGTAGTATGTTCCCCAGCTCATTGTGATTCTCCTTGGTTGTTGTCAATTTGTTCCCTTGAAAGGGTAGTTATTGGCAGGTTTCATTGTTCAGAACGGCAGTTCGTCGTCATCCAGGTTTTCGGGACAGCCGCCGGACGGCGTGGTGAGAGGACCGCTCTCGATGGCGAACATCAGCGCGTCCGTCATCTCCGGGCGGTCGCCGCACTCGACCTTCACGATGCGGTCGAACTTCTCGCCCGTCACCCAG
>JAFRLP010000475.1 GCA_017431185.1 Victivallales bacterium
GGGAAACAGAATAACGACCTATGATATTAGGGTGATTTTATGACGTGAAAATCTGTGGCGACGATAAACGTAAATGGGACGACAACGCTATTAGATGACCTGGTTCCTCTTTGTCCTACATGCCATAAGAGCATTCACTCCTATTACCGAATAAAAATGAGTGAATGGGGCATAGATGATTTCGGTTCGAAGAAAATGGCCAAGGATGTTTATGATATGGCAAAAAAGGAGATTGTGATTTCATGATGCTTTCATACCACAAACAGAAGGAAATCATTGAATGTTGCCTGGCAAAGGATATTCCTCTTTCCGACAAATTAAACCAGATGGGCCTCACTTACGACTCACTGGTTTATTGTGATGAAAACGGGAGAGAGCAGCTTGACCAGTTGCCTGATTTCGTCCCTGTTTGTGAACGCCCGAAGATTGCGCCAGAAATACCGTGCGTAAGTTTTTTTTCCGGTGCAGGCGGATTGGACATCGGTTTTGAATGCGCAGGGTTTAAGACCATTGCTGATGTTGAGCTCGTGCCAATGTTTTGTGACACTTTGCGCAAGAATGGACATAAGACAATCATTGGCCCGCCCGATTTTGAAGGAGACATGTCGAAACCACAAGAGATTATTCGTCAGTTGGAATCTGTCGGAATCATCCGGAACTTTCCGGGCGTATTCCACGGAGGTCCTCCATGCCAATCGTTCAGTGTCGCAGCCAATCAGCGATTCAATAAATCTGGCGAAAATTTCAAGAGAACAGGTTTTCGTCACGCGAAACTGGGGAATTTGCTGTTTTGCTTCATTGATGTGATTTGCCACTTTTTGCCATCAACTTTCTTAATTGAAAATGTTGATGGTCTTCTTTCCATCGATGGAGGTGAGCAAGCGGCCAAAGCCTGTTCAATACTGAAGGAACATGGTTATGATGTCACTCCACCGCAAGTTGTCAATGCGGCGGATTACGGAGTCCCTCAAAAAAGGATGCGCACTATAATCGTAGGCAGCAGAATTGGGCATTTTGAGTATCCTCCAACTCAATTATTCCATCTGCCCGCTGGATGCGTATTCAAGGAGAATGCAACCGGCTTGCCCAATCATCAGACAAGAGAGCACAGTGCGCAATCAATCAGCCGATATATGATTTTGAAATTCGGGAAACGCGATAAACTCGGTCGGGTTGACAGGTTGGACCCTTTTGTTCCCTCCAAAACGATAATTGCCGGGGGGACTGGAGGCGGAGGAAGATCACATTTGCACCCGTTCATTCCGCGTACAATGTCTGTCAGGGAATGTGCGCGGTTGCAGACATTTCCAGACGACTATGAATTTACCGGGCCGGTGGCCCGGCAATTTACGCAATGCGGAAACGCTGTCCCCCCCGTCATGGCGTACGAAATGGCGTGTGCGATATTTCGTTCAATTTACATGAGTCATTAAAGCACAAGTCGAGAGTTGGGCTAAAACGGGAAAAATCGGCGTGGTCCAGGATGCGCCGACATGCCCCTCGGCGCAGACGAAAACGCTTATCGGCGGGGATAAACACGGGGTGTGCCGGCGACATCCCAGCCGTCGCCAGTGTTTCGCGCATTGTGTCGGCGGCGAAGACGCCGCCGACACTACTCGGCGATCAGGCAGTCGCGCAGGATGACGACACCGTTCTTGATGGGGGTGCAGGTGCCGCCGATGGTCACAGGAGCCTGGTTCTCGGCGGCGGTGACCAAGGCCTGGTAGTCATCCTCCGTGGCCCCGTCGCTGAACTTGCACTGCACGTGGATGCTGAAGAAGGCGGTGATGACCCCGCCCTCCATGGCACGGGAAATGGTCGGGCCGGTGACAGCCAGTTTCCTTCCCGCGTAGGCGTTGTTGAAGCGTTCAGCAGACCACTCGGATGCATGCCTCTCCAATTCGGCGGCCTTGACCTGCAGGTACCCCTGGCGCCCCAGGCTGGCGGCGGCCTGCCCTGTGCCCTGCGGCGTGGTCTGCTTGCCGAGAACCTCCCTGACCTCCTCCCGTGAAAGCGGGCGCAGCGTGGCAATCTCCGGTTTGACGTAGCGGGCGGTGCGACCGCGGGCGAATTCCATCGCCACATCCCCCTGGGGAGTCTCCTCCAGAAGCATTCCATCCAGGGCATTCCCGTCCTGCAAGGTAAGGCGATGGCTGGGCACCCAGAGTTTCGCTCGTTCCAGATGGACTTTGCCAGGCTGTATCTCGACATTGCCAGACAGACTCACGCCCAGCGGATGCTCCACCTTGACCACGCACTTTCCCCCCAGAAGGGAGTCCACGCGCAGCGGCTGGGAATACGCGGCGGGCCTGCCATCTCCCGCCGTGACTCCGACCTGCACGCCATTCACCAGCACACGGCAGCCTGACGGGCGGGTGGTTATCTCCAGCGCACCGAGATTCGACTCCAACGCATAGGAGACCTTTTCCCCGCGGTGCCCTTCCACACGCACCGTGGCTTTGTAGGGCTTGCAGCCCGGTCCGATGACGTTGAACACGTGTTCCCCCTCCGGCAGATTCTCCAGCAGAAGCGGGGTCGTGCCTTTCAATTGACGGCCTTCCCAGACGGCGGCGCCAGTGGGCGTGGTCTCCATCAGCAGTGTGCGCGCCCTGAGGGTCAATGGGAAAGGACGCCCTTCGTAGCGGGTGTCCACCCGGAGCTGCTCGGCGAATTTCTCGTAGCCCTTCAAAGTCAGTTCCAGCAGATGGGAGCCCTGCTCCACATCCCGGACAACGGCTGGGGTGACGCCGATTTTCCGCTCGTCGAGATACACCTCCGCACCGGGGGGATTGCTCTCCACCAGAATGGTCTGCGGTGCGTTTCGCGCCATTTCCTGGGCGGCTGCGGCACGGGCAGCCGTCTCCACCAAATCCTGGGCGATGTTGCCGTTGTCACCGTTGTCCCTATCCTGGGGCTCCGAGGTAGCGATGGGGCTGGGGTCAGCCTGATGCTGCGGTCGAATGGCCTCCGGCTTCAGGGAGTTCAAGTCGTCTGCCGTCAGCATTGGGGAGCCCGCCTTGGGTTTGCTGGTTCCGTCGTCCCCTGCGGGCTTGGCACTCTCCGCCGGGGCCTGAACCTCCGTCTGTCCAGGCTGCTTTTCCCTCTTTCCGCCAGACACCATGTTCCAGGCCAGCACGGCGATGGCCACCAAAATGACCGCCAGGGCAATCAGTTTGGCGACTGGCGCCGTTTTCTCCGCAGTCTCCACCGCAGGTCCGGAGACGGACGGAGCGGAAGGCGGAACGGTCGGCATGGATTCAGGCGCATCTGCCCTGACGGGCAATCCCGACGCCTCGAATTCATGGTCATACACCAGGATGACATCCTGCTCATGCAGTTCGGTGGGGGCGGTGATTTTCTCGCCATTGACGGAGACCCCGTACATGCTCTGCAAATCCTCCACCAGCCAGCGCTCCCCTTCCCGGAAGACACGGCAGTGGTGACGGGAGACGCTGGCCTCGGCTATCACGAAGTCATTGTCCGTTTCCCGACCAATGTGGAACTCGCCATTGGCCAAGTCAAATTCCTGGCCCGGATTGGCCCCTTTCAAGACTTTCAATTTCATGTGCCGTCTCCCATTGGGTGTGGATGGAATTTTTCACCGCCATAATGATAATGTACGTTGTTTCGGGCATTTTGCACGTCATCAACGAAAAAAAAATTGGAGACTACGGCGTATGCACTGGATAAAATGGCTTCGACGGGGTATATTGAATAGTTGGGACGTTCTGTCCAAAATCCGATAGTCTCACGCATCAAAACCAATATCCGCATAATGGAATCCTGTCTGTTTATCCTTGGGATGGCCTGGAAAATCCTGTTCATCGTGTTTTTCTTCGGCTTCTGCATCTTCATCCACGAGTTCGGGCATCTGCTGGTGGCCAAACTCTGCGGCCTGCAAGTTGACCGTTTCTCCATCGGCTTTGGCAAAAAACTGTGGGGCAAGACCATCTGCGGCGTCGAGTGCATCATCAGCCTGCTCCCCTTCGGCGGCTACGTCGCCCTGCCGCAAATCGACCTGGCTGAAACTCCCAACGGGGCGGACGGCAAGCCACTGCCGCCCGCCAAGCCCATACCCAGGGCGCTGACCGCCTTCGCGGGCCCGCTGTTCAACATCCTCTTCGGTTTCCTGTTGGCCACCGTGATGTGGCTGGCCGGTGTTTGGGTGGCGCCCACCTCGGACTCCTGCGTGGTGACAGCCGTCCCCTCCACCCTCCCCCTCTATCCCGACAAAATGACTCCCAACGACAAAATCATCGCGCTGGACGGACAGCCCGCAGACAAGTACCTGGAGGAACTCTGCCAGGACCTGGACCCGCAATCGGGCCGGCACACCCTCACCGTCCTGCGAAACGGCAAGCAGGAGGAGTTCGAGTTCCAGCCCACCCCCAATCCCGAATGGGAGGCTGGACTGCGCAAAGGCGACCGCATCATCGCCCTCAACGGCAAACGCTTCACCCGAGGGGCCGAGGAACTGCGGGACGAGTACGTGTACAATGGCGGCCCGCGCCTCACCCTCACCGTCCTCCGCGCCGGACAGCCGCACGATTTCACCTACATGCCCATGCCCAACCCCCTGGTGGAGGGACTGGGGCTCCCCTTCTTCACCTATCGCAACCCCGTGGTGGTGCGGCAGGTCACCAAAGACTCCGCGGCCTGGGCGGGCGGCCTCCGCGCAGGAGACCAGGTGCTCCAACTCGACCAGACCAATATCCTGGGGGGCAACCATTTCTATGAAACCGCCACCGCGAACCTGGGACATCCCTTCACCCTGCTGGTCTCACGTGACGGCAAAGACCTTGGCCTCGGCCCATTCACCTGCGCAGACGAGGCGGAACTGAACTCCTTCGGCCTCTCCTTCGCTGTCTCCGCCATTGAGGTCCTGCCTGACTCCCCTGGCGAGAAGGCCGGCGTGCAACCAGGCGACTACATCACCGCCGTGGACGGGCAGCCCGTGATGGACAGCGCGTTCCTCACCAACTACATTCGGAACTCCCAGGGCAAAATCATGACCCTGACCATCCAGAGAGACAGCAAGGAGATTCTGCTTCCCGAGGTGCAGGCCACCCTGAAGACACTTGACGACGGCTCGCAGCGCTACATGATAGGGATTGTGCTGTCGGACAGCAGCGGCAACGTCATCGGCCACCCCTCCCCCTGGCGCCAATTCGCCAAAGTCGCCTCGACCACAGGGCGCACGCTCAAACTGCTGTTCGCTCCGCTTGGCGCGACCATCACCAGGCAGGAGCGCGCCAAGGCGACCGTCTCGGTGCGACACATGAGCGGGCCGCTGGGAATCGTCCTGATGCTCTGGCATTCGCTGAAGACCCAGGGCATCCGAGGCGGTCTCTCTCTCATCATCCTGATTTCCTTCAGCCTGGCGTTCATCAACCTGCTGCCCCTGCCCGTGCTGGATGGAGGGCACATCCTCTTTGCCTTCATCGAACTGGCCATCCGTCGCAGGCTGCCCGTCAAACTGGTCTCGATACTCCAGAACACCTTTGCGGCACTGATTATCACCCTCTTCCTCTACATCACCTTCTTTGACGGCAAACGAGCCTTCAAGTTGACGAAAAGCTGGCTGCAGGAGGACAAGGAGGCCGCTGTCCTGAAGGCTGACGACAAAAAGCCTGCCGTGCCAGCCGAGACACCCCCCGCCAAACAAGAGACCCCCGACACGGAGGAGAGCAAATGAACCAGTACCAGATTGCCATAGACGGTCCGGCGGCCTCCGGCAAGAGCACCGTCGCCCGACTGGTCGCCAAACGCCTGAACGCCTGCTACGTCAACACAGGTTCGCTCTACCGCATGGTCGCGCTGGCCTGCCTGGAGGCAGGCATCCGCCCGAAGGACGAACCCGAAAAGGTCGTCCGGGCATTGCAGGAGTGGCATATCTCCTGCGTGCCGGACGGGGTCGGCTCCACCCAGGTCTCCTTCAACGGAGCCATCGTCGCCCCCGATAGGCTACGCACCGCCGAGGTCGCCGACAACGCCAGCGCGGTGGCCAAAATCCCCGCAGTCCGCGCCTATATGCTTGACCGCCAGCGCGATTGCCGCAGCCTGGGAGTCATCATCATGGAAGGACGCGACATCGGAACGGTCATCCTGCCGGACGCGACCTGCAAGTTCTTTGTCACCGCCTCCCCCGAAGAGCGCGCCAGACGGCGGCTCGCGCAGGCAGGCGAGGTCCCGGAGGGGGCCACCCTCGCCTCCGTCGCCGCCGAAATCGCGGCCCGCGACCTTCAGGACATGAACCGCCCCATCGCCCCCCTCAAACCCGCCGAGGACTCCATCCAAATCGTCACGGACGGAATGACTCCCGACGAGGTGGCCGACCGCATCGTCAGCGTTTTCCGCAGCCGCATCCAGGAGGGCGCATGACCTGGTACGGCATATACCTGTGCGCATGGCTGGTCGCCGCCCTCCTTTCGGCGGGGGCGGTGCGCATCTGCATGCCGCTGGCCGCCAAATGGGGATTTGAGGACATCCCCAAGCACGAGGCGCACAAAAACCACCGCAAGGCAACGCCTGTTCTGGGCGGGCTTGGCATGCTGCTGGGCTGGCTGGGCGCACTGCTGGGCGGCTACCTGGGCAGCCGCGCACTGCCAGGACATTGGGGAGAGGAGGTCAGCCGCGTGCTGCCAGGTCTCTCCTCTGTCGCGGGGCGGCTGGCCGTGATCGTCATCGGAGCCTGCGCCATCACCCTGGTCGGAGTCTGGGACGACCGCCGCGCCATGAAGGCCGGCCCCAAATTCCTGCTTCAGGCAGTCGTCACCCTGGGCACCGCCTGGTGCGGACTGCATTTCAGTTTCCTCCACGCCATTCCCGGAGCCAACTGGCTTCTCTCCGCGCTGTGGATGATGGTGGTCATCAATGCCCTCAACTTCTTCGACAACATGGATGGCCTGGCGGCGGGCACCGCCGCCATCGCGGCATTTTTCCTGCTGTTCGTGGCAGCCCTGCGCGGGCAGAACTTCGTCGGCGTGCTGGCCGCGCTCACGGGAGGGGTCGCCTGCGGATTCCTCGTCTTCAACACCCCCCCGGCCCGAATATTCATGGGAGACGGCGGCAGCCACCTGCTGGGGTATCTGCTGGCCATCTGCGGCCTCCTGACCACCTACTACATCCCCAGCGAAAACGCCACGCCCGCCCCCCTGCTGATACCGCTGTTCGCCTTGGGCGTGCCCCTTTTTGACGCGATGGCGGTCGTGGTCATCCGCCTGCGCCTGGGAGTTCCCATCTACAAGGGCGACAACCGCCACATCTCGCATCGCTTCGCCAGGCTGGGGCTGAGCCGCCCGCAGGCTGTGCTGGTGGTGCATCTCCTCTGCTTTGTCGTGGGGGTCACGGGGCTGATGCTGCTCTGGCTGCCCCCTGCCGGCGCACTGCTGGCCCTCGCGCTGGTGAGCGCCATATTCACCGTCATCTCCATTATCCAGTTCTATGTCCCGGCAGCGCGCGTCCCTGCCCAACCTGCGGAGCCTTCCCAACATGAAACTCAATGACCAACTTCTGACCAACCTCTGCCAAATCGCCCTCATGGAGGACGTGGGCGCAGGGGATGTGACCACCCAGGCCATCATTCCCAAGAACATGACCGTCACGGCATATTTCACCACCCGACAGGATTGTGTCTGCTGCGGATTGCCGGTGGTGGAGAAGGTGTACGCCATCCTGGACCGCAATGTCGAGTTGGAATGCCACGTCAAGGACGGCGACCATTGCCTGAAGGACACCCGCATGGCCACGGTCAGCGGCCCTGCGCAGGCCATCCTGACTGGCGAACGCGTCGCACTCAACTACCTGCAAAGGCTGAGCGGGGTCGCCACCATCACCCATCGCTACGTGGAGGCCCTCGGTGACTCCGCCACCCAAATCCTCGACACGCGGAAAACCACCCCCGGACTGCGTTTCCTGGAAAAATACGCCGTGACCTGCGGTGGCGGAACCAACCACCGCATCGGGCTGTTCGACATGTTCATGATCAAGGACAACCACCGCGAACTCGCCAAATACGAAGGGACTGACAGCATCGCGCGCGCCGTCGCCAAATGCCGCGAGTACGACAAAAAACTGGCGATTGAGGTGGAGGCTGACACGCTGGACGAGGTGCAGGCCGCCGTCAAGGCAGGAGCCGATGTCGTGATGTTCGACAACATGAGCAACGAGGAGATGGTCGAGGCCCTGAAAATCACCAAGGGACACTGCAAGACCGAGGCATCCGGCGGCATCACCCTCGAACGCATCCCCTCGCTGGCGAATCTGGGACTTGACTTCATCAGCGTCGGCGCACTCACCCACAGCGCGCCCTCCGTTGACATCGGACTGGACATGTGAACAGCGATTTCCAAATAATCCCCACAAAGGAGCACCATCATGTCAATCACACTGAATCCCGAGAAAATGGCTGACTGGGAGGTGGCGGAGGCCGCCGAACAGACCATGCGCCCCATCGCCGAACTGGCCGAATACCTTGGGCTGCGTGACGACGAACTGATTCCGCATGGGCGCAATCTGGCCCGTGTCGATGAGGCAGCCGTGCGCGCCCGCACCGCCGACCGTCCCCAAGGCAAGTACATTGACGTGGCGGCCATCACGCCGACCCCCCTGGGCGAAGGCAAAACCACCACCACCATCGGGCTCATCGAGGGGTTGGGCAAACGCGGGCAGCGGGTGACGGGAGCCATCCGCCAGCCGTCTGGCGGCCCCACCTTCAACATCAAGGGGTCGGCGGCCGGCGGCGGCCTGGCGCAATGCATTCCGCTCGCCCCGCTGTCGCTGGGACTGACGGGCGACATCGACCGCATCACCAATGCCCATAACCTGGGCATGGTCGCCCTGACTTCACGAATGCAGCACGAGCGCAACTACGATGACGCGGCTCTAGCCAAGCGAAACCTCAAGCGCCTGGACATCGACCCCGCGCGCGTCCAATGCAAATGGGTGATGGACTTCTGCGCCCAGGCCTTGCGCAACATCACCATCGGCAAAGGCGGCAAAATGGACGGGTATGAGATGGACTCCGGCTTCGCCATCTCCGTCTCCAGCGAACTGATGGCCATCCTGGCGGTCAGCGACAGCCTGGCCGACATGCGCGCCCGCATCGGGCGGATTGTGCTGGCCTACAGCCGCTCCGGCAAACCCGTCACCACGGAAGACCTGGAGGTCGCGGGGGCGATGACCGCCTGGATGGCGGGCACGCTGAACCCCACCCTGATGCAGACCATCGAAGGCCAGCCAGTTCTGGTACACGCAGGGCCCTTCGCCAACATCGCCATCGGGCAAAGTTCGGTCATAGCCGACCGCGTTGGCACGCACCTTTGCGACTACCACATCACGGAGAGCGGCTTCGGCGCAGACATCGGCTACGAGAAATTCGCCGACCTGAAATGCCGTGTGTCGGGACTCAAGCCCAATGCGGTTGTCCTGGTGGCGACCATCCGCGCCCTCAAGATGCACGGCGGCGGCCCAGCCGTCAAGCCTGGCCTGAAACTGGACACGGCCTACACCCAGGAGAACCTGGGACTGCTGGAGAAGGGGTGCGAAAACCTGCTTGCCCACATCGAGACCGTGAAGAAGAGCGGCGTGCGCCCCGTCGTCTGCATCAACAGCTTCTACACGGACACGCCCGCGGAAATCGCCCTGGTGCGCCGCGTCGCCGAACAGGCGGGCGCCTACTGCGCCCTTTCCCAGCACTGGCTCAAGGGAGGCGACGGGGCCCTGGAATTGGCGGACGCCGTGGTCGCCGCCGCCAACGAACCCAATGACTTCCACCCCATCTACCCAGACGGGCTGCCGCTCGTCCGGCGCATCGAGACCATCGCCCGCGAGGTCTATGGGGCGGACGGCGTGTCCTACGAACCCATCGCCGCACAGAAACTCGCCGACCTGGAGGCCAGCGGCGAGGCCGCCGCGCTCAACGTCTGCATGGTCAAGACCCACCTGAGTCTCTCGCATGACCCGGAGCGCAAGGGCCGTCCGCGTGGCTGGACACTGCCGGTGCGCGACGTCCTGCTCTACCAGGGCGCCGGCTTCGTCGTGCCAGTGGCGGGCGACATCAAACTGATGCCCGGCACCGGTTCCGACCCGGCCTACCGCCGCATTGACGTCGATACCGCCACGGGACGCATCCGCGGACTGTTCTGACAGGAGATTACGGAATGACCAAGAAAAAACTGAGTCTGGAGGAGAAGGCACGGTCCTTCCAGGAATACTGCCGACGGGAGTTTCACCGCTCCCGCGGGGAGGAGTGGGCCAACGCGCTGACGCATTTCGCGGGGGCGATATTCGGCATCGTGGCGCTGACGCTGATGATGGTGTTCGCCTCCCTTTATGGAACGGCCTGGCACATCGTGGCCTGCGCCATCTACGGGGCAACGCTCATCATCCTGTTCAACTCCTCTGGTTTCTACCATGTCTTCAGGAATTTCCGCGTCAAACGCATCTTCCAGATCTTCGACCACTGCTCCATCTACCTGCTCATTGCGGGCACCTACACGCCGTTCTGCTTCATCACCCTGGAACATAACGCATGGGGCTGGACAATCTTCGGCATCGTCTGGGGACTGACGCTGGTGGGCATCATCATCGAGGTCTGCAAAAACGAGTGGGTGAACTACGTCTCGCTGCCCATCTATCTGCTGATGGGCTGGACAATCCTGCTGGACATCAGCACGGTATTCGCCAACCTGAGCAAAACGGGTTTGGTGCTGCTGGTGACGGGAGGCGTGGTCTATACCCTCGGAGTCATCTTCTACGTGATGGACAAAGTGCCCTGGATGCACACGGTCTGGCACGTCTTCGTGCTGGGCGGAGCCGTCACCCAATGGGTCTGCGTCTGCTTCTGCCTGATTCCCACGGCATGACCCCGCAAGCCCTTCTCGCCAAACTCGCCAGCCGCCATTTCCGCCGCAAGAACGGCCTCTGCATGGCGGAGGGGCTTCGCTGCACCGTCACCGCCGTCACTTTGCGACCGCAGGACGTGCTGGCCATCTACTGCACCGCGCAATTCCGGCAATCTCCCCATTGGCCGGAACTGGAGCATCTGGCGCCAGTCAAGCCAACGGTAGTCGAGGAGGAGGCGTTTGCCGCAGTGGCGGAAACCGAGACCCCGCAGGGGGTGGCCGCCGTGCTGCGCATCCCCGACCACGGGCAGCCCAATGCCCTGGGGACGCCGTTCACGCTTGTCCTCGACGCCGTGGCCGACCCCGGCAACCTGGGCACCATCCTGCGCACCGCCTGGGCCGTGGGCCTGAACTCCTGCTGGCTGGTCAAAGGCTGCGCCGCCCCCTTCTCCCCCAAATCCGTGCGGGCCGGCATGGGTGCGCAGTTCGCCCTGCGCATCCACGCATTCCCCTCCCTGGAGGAGGCCGCCGGCCTGGCCCGCACACTGGGCACCCGCGAAGTGTGGTGTACCATGCCCGCCACGGGAATCAGCCTGTTTGACGCGGATTACCAGATTGCCGGGGCAACCCTGGTCATCGGCAACGAGGCAAACGGCATCTCCCATCCCGAAGTGGGACGCGCCGTGACCATCCCCATGCCTGGACACGCCGCAGAGTCCCTGAACGCCGCCCAGGCCGCCACCGTCTTTCTCGTCGAATCCCTCCGAACACATTCATCATAGCAAATTCCTCCTCCCGCAGCCACCATGAACAAAGTTGTGCTGATATTGGTTGACGGAATGCGCCCCGACAGCCTTTCCGCCTGCGCCAATCCATACGTGACGGAACTGCTGGCCCACAGCCGCTATACCCTGACGGGACGAACGGTCATGCCATCCGTCACCCTGCCCTGCCACGTCTCGCTGTTTCATAGCGCGCCCGCAGAGCGGCATGGCATCCTGACCAACATCTACACTCCGCAGGTTCGGCCCATCCGCGGTCTATGCGAAGTGCTGGCGGATGCAGGAAAACGGTGCGCCATGCTCTACAACTGGGAGCCACTCCGCGACCTCTCCCGTCCTGGCTCATTGGAATACGCTTTCTTCAACAGAGGGAAGACCATCGGCTGGGAAGTCTCCAACCGTGTCCTCACGGAACAGGCCATCGACCTGCTCGCCCAAAACGCCTCCGACTTCACCTTCCTCTATCTCGGCTGGGAAGGCAAGCCACTGCCCCTGTAACTCCAATTCGTCTGAGCGGTTTCCAACGGATTGCGCCACTGGCACAGAACAGTTTTTCACAGGGAGGCATCTGTCCCTATTTTGTGCAACTCCTATGAAACACACTGTGTTTCCTGCGTTGTGTTGACGGCGGCGAGACGCCGCCGCTACCCGTATTTTGGGCAACCCAGGCGTTACCAAAACGCAGGAATTTGCGGAAAAGTTCGCACCATTCCGCAATCTTCTGCGTTTTGGTACTTGCATTTTGAGGAAGATTGATTATAGTAACATGCATGATGAGACAACGCATTTATGACAAGATCATCCACAGACATCTTTCGAGTTATCGGCAGATGGTGTTTCTCTCGGGCGCCCGTCAGGTCGGCAAGACCACGCTGGCACGGACATTCTCCGACAAATACCTGGACTGGGATAATGTCGATGCCCGAACGCTGATTCTGAAGGGGCCGTCCGCCATCGCAACAGCCATCGGCACTGGGCGTCTCTCTGCCGAGAAGCCAGTGGTGGCCTTTGACGAGATTCACAAATACCGCAAGTGGAAGGATTTTCTCAAAGGATTCTTCGACACCTACGAAAACGAATGGAAAGTCATCGCGACTGGCTCGGCCAAGATGGACATCTATGCGCATGGCGGTGACAGCCTGATGGGGCGTTATTTTCCGTATCGCGTGCATCCGTTCTCCGTGGCGGAACTGCTGGACTGCGAGTTGCCATGCGAGGGGCGACTAACCAGACAGCCCAAGCCTCTCGGCGAAGCCGATTGGGAGGCGTTGCTCGTGCATGGAGGCTTTCCCGAACCGTTTTTGCGTCGCGAAATGGCCTTCACCCGCCGTTGGCGTTCATTGCGCACCGCCCAGTTGCTTCGGAAAGATGTGGGCGACCTCTATCATACCACCGAACTGGCCCAGTTGGAGGTGCTGGCACGTCTGCTGGCACTGCGTTCTGGAGAGCAACTGGTGGTCTCGTCGCTGGCAAACGAGATTCGGATCAGCGAGAACACTCTCCGCGAGTGGGTGACTGTCTTGAAGACGCTCTATTATGGGTTTGAATTGCGTCCGTGGCACAAAAACATCGAGAACTCCCTTCGAAAAACACCCAAATGGTATCTGCGGGACTGGTCGGCAGTGGCGGATCCCGGCAAGCGGGCCGAAACTCTGCTCGCCTGCCACCTGCTCAAGGCGGTCGAGGGCTGGACAGACCTCGGTCTCGGCGACTTCGAACTCTTCTACCTGCGAGACAAAAAGAAGCGGGAAGTCGATTTTCTCGTAACCCGCGACCAGGAACCATGGTTTCTGGCCGAGGCAAAAAAAGCCGATGAGACCATTTCACCCCATCTGGTCTATTTCCAGAAGGCCACCCGCGCACGGCACGCATTCCAGGTAGTGCTGGATGCGCCCTACGTCGAGGCGGATTGCTTTTCGCGCACCACCCCAGTCGTGGTGCCAGCGCGTACCTTTCTCGCTCAACTCTTCTGACATGGGGCAGCCATTTCCTGCGGAAGACCATGCGCCAGCGCTCGTTCTTCAAGGTCGTTTTGCGTCCGCCTTCGTCTTGGCTATCTCGCTTTCCAGGGCTTCAATGTCAACGGGAACAGGATACCTGGCGTCATTGGTGTAGATATGGGTTTCGAAGCCACCGAAACGGTCAGTCAGCTTTCCGTCACGGACATCAACTTCACGGTTTTCGCCCAGAACACGGTATTTGCCGTCAGGCAGTTTTTCGCCAGTGATTCCGCATTCGCATTCATCGGACACCGTGTTGACGGCGATGACAAACTCCCCGCCATTGTGCATCTTCCGAATGGCAATGACGTGGCAGCGGTCGGTGGCGACCGACAGCCGCTCCGGCTCCAGAAGCACGGCCTCCAGTCCCCTGAGTTCGGGGCCGACGCCCTGAAGATAGCCCAGGCGCATGTCAGGCGTCTCGAAGATGCCGCTGTTGCTGTTCTGGTAGTACTCCGCCTTCGGATTGCCAATCTTATAAGGCACGATGCCCGTCGCGCCATTGACGATGCTGCCAAACACGATGCAGCGGATTTCACGGTAGGTGACGGAGCGATAGTCCGCGCCTGACGGCTTGAATGCCTCAGGGCAGAACCAGGCCCCCTGTGGCGCAACCCCATCCGAGACCAGTTTCATGCTGTGGAGCACCGAGGAGACACTGCGCTGCCATGAGCCGTTGACCAGCGGATGCGGGTACATGTCCAGGACATGCACGTCGGCATACCCGTCACGTTTGCTGACGCAGCCGTCCGCCGTCATGTCCAGGCTGATCACTGGATGGTACGGGTCGATTTCCGCCAGCGTCTGATAGACCCTGCGCAGTTCAGAGTAGAACTCCACCCCCTTGGGTTCGTCGCACAGATACCAGCCGAGAAAAGCGGGATGTTTTTTCACCTGACTAACCCACTCCCTGATGCCCTCCCAGTCCTGCGGCGTCAGACGGGGTGACTTGACCCGAGTGGACAATGGCTGGAAGCCAAAGGAACTGACCTTGCAACGGTAATAGGGATAGCAGAAAACCATCAGATGATGCTTCTGCGCCTCGTCAAGGATGAATTGAATCCGTTCGGGCTTCATCTGGTTCAGCGTGTAGAAATGGATGACGTTGTATCCAGCACGGCTCATCTCCTCAAAGTATTCCGCCTTGCGGTTGTCGCCACACAGAAAGCCGCGGGGGAAGAAACGCTTTCCGTTCAGATAGACCTCCCTCGCCCTGCCCAGACGGACACTGTTGCCCTCCGTCGCAGGGGCGTGTACCTGGAAATTCTCCTGCAAAGTCCCGCTCAGCGACGCATGCCCCGTGCTCTGCACCGTTATAGTGTATTTTCCCGCCTGCCACCGCCGTGAAGGTGCGGAATCGGCCAGAAAGATTCTCGCCGAAGGCGACACTCCCGCCGTCGGGGCCAGTGATGGAAAACTGCGTCTTTGCCTTCTCCAGCAACTCGCCGTCGTCCGTCTGGTAATCCACGGTCAGGCTGAGTGTCTTATCCTCCTGGTCTGGGAAAAAACTCCTGCGGTAAATCGGATTGTTCATTTTGATTTTGAACGCCACAGCCTCCATAGGAAGTTCCTGGAGATGATGCAGAACCTTGCCGTCTTTGGTCCGTCCCGTAACAGTGACCTGATAGGAGCCCGATTCCCCCACGTTCAACGGCATCTGGAAGGCGGTGCGGCCATCCGTCTTGGTTTCGCAATGGTTGAGCGCCACGATTTTCCCGTCGTGGCGCGCCGTGGCCTGAAGGCTGATTTCACCGTTGTCTCCAGAGGAAACCGTCCCCGCCAGCACTTGGAGCGTGCCGTTGGCCGATGGAGTGCTTTTGAGTTCCAGGTCCTTCAGCCGCCAATGGAAGGCGGTAAAATCCTGAAAGGGCAGTTCCAGTGTGCCGAAATGACACTGGTCAATGAAACGGGACGTCGGGTGCCACACCGACAATTCACGGCTGGAGCCAGTGGTATTTTCGCGTGCCACATTGAAATGGAAGCGCTGGCATTGGGCATTGACGATCTCCAGCGAGTAGTAGGGCAGGAACAATTCCGCGCTGAAACCCTTGTCATTCCTGAAGACCGCGACACGCCAGTCGGAGGTTCATTTCCGCTCGCTGATTCCGCCCAGATAAGTCAGGTCGGCCCGAACGCCAGAGGGACTGAACAGCAACTGACGGCATTGATGCACGTTGGGCTCGTCAGGAACAGGGTCATCCCCAGTGATGAAAAGTTCAATGGAATCCTCGGTGTCTATCGGGCCGTCGAATCTGGTGACTGTGGTCACCATGTTACTGTCGATGACCTCAAACGCGAAATAAAGTCCGCTTCGGGAGGCCACCACCTGAAAGGAGGTCGCCTCGACCGCAGGCGTCTCGGGATGCCGAAATCGGGTGAACCCGCCGCATTTCACGGATGTCTGCCAGACCGTTTCGTCCAGAACGCCGTCAAGTTTGATTTCGGTGTCCTGCACCGCCGACGCCTTGACGACAAAGGCCTTCTCGCGGGCCTTGGACAACGCAGGCAGCAGCATCGCCGCAAGTATCGCGATGATGGCGATTACGACCAGCAATTCAATCAGGGTGAAGAACCTACACTGCTCAATGCGCTTTCTTTCTGCCATGGTTTTCTCCTGTTAAGTTCGTCCATATATTTTTTCAAGAAATATATCAAAGCGTTGGGAAGTGTCAAGATGCCACAAGACAGGAATGAGGCCAAAAGGGAAAAATGACAAAAAAATACACAGAATAATACACAGATGAACAGACCGCAAAATCGCCTTTCTTCACCATGTCGAAAAGGAGACCTCGCGCTCGCCGATTGAATACCATCGGCTTTTTGACTACTACCGCATCATGGCGGAACACGGATTCCGCGTCAATCCAGGGTGGGTCTTCTACGCGCCATGGGAGTGGGAACCTTTTGAGAAGGCCGTTGAAGCGATGTTTTCCCTGAAGGACACTCCCGAGGTCGTAATCATTCCAGGGCGACGCGCCCTCCGCTTCTTCTATCACTTCTGCGGCAACCGAGGCATTGAAATCGGGCGGGACATCGGAGTCATGGCCAACGATGACGTCGATAAGGAACTCAGACCCCGTGTGACGGTAACCACCAATGACCCCGCCGTCATCGCGGCGGATGCGTGGAAACTCATGGAACAATGCCTTGAGGGCAAAATCTCCACCAGGACAGTCCAACTCCATGTCCGCCAGGGCGCCTCCGTCCGCAGAAAAACCAGAGGACGGTGAAATCGCCAGGGCTACCCCCTTCCTCCATAGAACTTTCGGAAGGAACTTAAAAAAGCATTAAGGTCTATTACCAGATTGTTTTTCGGGGTTATATTAACGTCACATTCAGTTTCACGGACATTACCCTTTGCACATGATGAGGGGTGTGCTGAAAATTGATTTGGCATCCTCTATGATATAGGTGTAAGATCATGGAACATCGGCATCTCACGGGACTTGCACGCTATAGCAGCGCGGCGATAGATGACATCATCAGCCAAGGCAAACTGGGCGACTGGCACGAATTGCGCGATGCATCCGAATTCGACAAGACATTGCTCGGCAGAATCCTGCGCATCTGCAATGCCCACTGTTCTGACCCATACGCACAACGGTATCACCTCTGGAGACTGTATGCCGAACAACAACTATCTTCCTGAATGGGAAAAACTGCTTTCAGCGGCCGCGCATCTCCAGCGAATCCTTCCAGACGCCGTACTGGTCGGCGGCACAGCTGTGGCAACGCATGTCCATCACCGTCTGTCGTATGATGCAGACCATGTGCTGAATGATTTGCGGGGCCATTTCGATGAGGTTTTGGAACAACTTGAATCCGTTGCAGGCAGGCAGACAGCACGTATTCGCCGGCCAGTCCTGATGCTCGGGTCGCTGGACGGCATAGAGACGGGAGTAAGGCAACTGATACGAGAAGTTCCTTTGGAAACGACAACCATATCCATAGGCGAGGAGACTGTTACTATTCCCTCGGCTGGCGAAATGCTCCGCATCAAGGCCATTCTGATACTCAAGCGAAACGCCACCCGCGACTATCTTGATTTCATCGCCATGGCAAAAGCACTTGGCGATGAGAAGATGTTGGAGGCATTGGACAAATTCGATGCCCTGTATCCGCAATCCAATGGGTAATCGGCATTTCAGCAGTTGCAGATACAGTTGTCAAATCCCATGCCATACGACCTGGATGACGTCAATTTGTCCGAATACAAGCATCTCGTTTCAGAATTGCAGGATTGGAATCACATTAAAGATCTTTGTGGAAAACTCGCTCTGAAAATGTTCCAAAAGCGATAACGGTAAAATCGCCAGGGCTATTGAAGTGAGATTCCTCTTTTCCGATATTCCCGAGGTGAGCATCCATAATGGTTGCGGAAGGCACTGGAGAAGTAAAGTTGGTCGCCGTAACCGCATTTCTGAGCGATTTCCTTGATGGAAAGCGAGGTGTTCTCCAACAGTTTCAGGGCAAATCTCAGGCGTACCTCCGCCAGATAGCGAATCGGCGAGGAATCCAGGCAATGCTTGAACTGCCATTGGAGCGTGCTCCGTCCGCAATGCGCGGCATTGCAGATATCGGTCAAATCCAACTTTTTGGACAAATGCTGGCAGACGAATGAGACAGCCCTTTGCAATTCCTTTGGGTACGGCTGCTGAACCGCGCAATGGGAAAACAGGAGAAGCATCTGGTAGATCCTTGCGCTGTATTCACGGACACTATTCGGATTTTTCTCCTCGGTCATTGCCCATAACGAGGCATACAGTGTGTCGAATTCGGAATTGCGGAAATTCTTCAGGACGCACACCTTGTCCAGGTTCATCTCAGCCAGGTTGTTGTTCAGGATCAATCCGCTGATGCCAAGAAAATGCTTTCGGCATCCTTGCGGGCTTCTGGTGGAGAGTTTCGATTCGCCAGGCGGAATCAGCACGGCGGCTCCCGCAGGAACCAGATGGCGCTGGCCATTGCAATGCACCGTCAGTTCCCCTTCCGTCACCATTTCGAAATCCAGGTAACTGGTCTTCAGATGGTGTACCCAGAACCCTTTGAACCAATTGCCTTTCCCGATGAACGCAAGCCAGAGAAAGGACATTTCCGGCATGGCCGGAAACCATTGCAGTATATTCTCCTTGTTCCGCAGCCTCTCATTACAACGGTCACTTTCCATGTTTTTCTCCTGAAGAAATCGTCAAACGCCTTTGTTGGGCAATTTTCCATATTTTTTGGTTTTTATCCCATATCTTACACCAATTTGTCACTTGTTTCAAGTCATAATGCGAATATATTAATCAGGAACTCAAAAAAAGTCGCCACGTCCCCCTCAAAGAAAGGAATGCTCGCATGAAAGCAAATCGCACGGCATATACCAAGTTATCTTGCTTCACCCTGATAGAACTTCTTGTCGGTTCATAGCGAAGAATGCTGTATAATTTGGGTATCTAGTTGATGCCTCCTATTGTTGGATAGCCCATATACCAGTAGAACCCCAAACACGCCGTTGTGTTGCATCCAGTGTTTGGCGGCATCAACTTGACACCC
>JAFRLP010000046.1 GCA_017431185.1 Victivallales bacterium
CGGAGCCGTCCTGCGGACTCTGCGATGACATGGTTGGCGACAAGCGGGAGATCACGCGGGAAATCCTGGCGCATAACGCCAGCGTGCGTCCCAGCGAGGATTTGGACTTCATCAAGACCGAGCCGTGCCGTGCCGTGCGACTCCAACTGGAGTACCTCAAGCCGGACATTGCGATGGACTTGTTCAGAATCCAGTCCACCTTCGTCATCTTCGGCAGCGCCCGCACCCTGGACCCAAGCATCGCCAAGCAGAAGCTGGATGAGGCAATCGCCAACCTCGCCAAGACCCCCGGCAGCGCGGAGGCATTGGCGGGAGTCCGCAAGGCGGAAGACCAGCTCAAGGCAAGCCACTACTATCAGGTGGCACGTGACCTGGGGGCCCTGGTCACCCGCGAAAGCCGGGAGATGGACGGCACCAACAAGACCTTCGTCGTGCTCACTGGCGGTGGCGGCGGCATCATGGAGGCGGGCAACCGGGGAGCGCAGGACGAGCATGGCATCACCGCCGCGCTGAACATCACCCTCCCCTTCGAGCAGCATCCGAATCCCTACATCACACCCGAACTCAGTTTTCTGCTTCACTACTTCTCCATCCGCAAGATGCATTTTCTGAAACGCGCCAAGGGGCTGGCGTGCTTCCCTGGCGGCTTTGGCACGATGGACGAACTGTTCGAGGCTCTGACCCTCATCCAGACCCACAAGATCGCCCCCATGCCCGTGCTTCTCTACGGGCGGGAATTCTGGGAGAAACTCATCAACTGGGAGTTCTTCAAGGAGCGCGGGCTGATCTCCCCCGGGGACACAGACCTGTTCACCTACTGCGAAACCGCCGAGGAAGGCTGGGAAGTCATGCGCAGATTCTACAAGTTGAAATAGCATTTCCATGCGCACGACACCCGGGGACGGCGAAACCCCGCAAACGCCGAATCTTCCCAAGCCGCCGGCCAGGGTTTTCATGGTTGGCGTCGGCGGCATTGGCATGAGCGGCCTGGCGCAGCTGCTGCGCTGGGAAGGGTATGCCGTCGCAGGAAGCGACCGCGGCCTGGGCGAACCAGGCAAGGCGGAATTATACCGTGCGCTCAAACGCCAGGGGGTCTTCCTCTATCCCCAGGACGGCAGCGGCATCCGCGCCATTCGCCCTGACGTCATCATCCACTCCACGGCTGTTGAGGAGGGCAACCCCGATTTTCTGGCTGCGGAGCAGCTAGGCGTGCCACGGCTTCACCGGGCCCGCGCCCTCTCCCAGGCGCTGGCGGAGGCGGGCGGGGAACTCATCACCGTGGCGGGTTCCTGCGGCAAAACCTCGGTGACGGGCTGGATTGCCAGCGCCCTGCGTTCACTAGGCGAACAGGTTCTGGTCGTCAATGGCGGCTATGAGGTGGATTCGGTGCCGGGAATGCCTGGCAACTTCCGCGCCGACCAGTTTCCGCGCTGGCTGGTCGCCGAGGTGGATGAAAGCGACAAGTCCCTCGACCAGTTCACCCCAGACTACGGCCTGCTGCTCAACGTCGGCAACGACCATTATGACCAGACGGAACTGCGCCGGGTGTTCGCGGGCTATCTAAGCAGCTGCCGCAAGGCCGTGGTGACTTCCGCCGCGTTGCATGAACTGGCCTCATCCCTCTCCGCACCAGTCGCCCTGTTCGGGGAGACCGCCGAGGACACTGAGGCGGCAGTGCGCCCCGTCAACTACCAGGCGGAGCCGGAGGGCATTGAATTCGACGCAACCAACGTGGGGCATGTGCGCACCAGCCAGTACGGGCATCACTCCGCAGCCAACGCCTCCGCCGTCCTTTCCCTGCTCCGCCAACTGGGCTTGGGCAAGGCGGACGATGAACTCTGCCGTGCGCTTGGGGCGTTCCAGGGCATTCGCCAGCGGTTTGAGGTGGTCGGACATCTGGGAAATGGCACACCGCTGGTGAATGA
>JAFRLP010000047.1 GCA_017431185.1 Victivallales bacterium
GTAGTCAACGCTGACCCCCGCGCCCGACACGGTGAGGTTGCACTCGCCAATCGCCACGCCGATGACACGGAGCTTCTGCTTGCTGACCTCCTCCACCGTCACCTTCCCCTTCGAGCTGAGACGGTACGACTCCAGGGCAAACGGCAAGTCAATCATCTTGACGCCGCCCACCGTCAGGCTGAATTTCTCCTGCTCGGCGGCCAGCGCCGCCAGCACGCTCAACAACAACAGGACAAAGGCATTGCGGAATTTCATGAGGCACTCCTTGGATTATTCCTTGATTTCAGATGGGACAGCCGGTAATTCAATGTGGTTCAGGCCATTGGCAAGCTCCGTCAGGGTGCTGCTTTCGTAAATGCCGCCATCCTTGCGGTTCATCGCCTTGGTGTCGTTGGTCTTGCGAAGCAGCGGATAGAGTTCCGCCTGCTGCTGGATGGCCGTCAAGGCCATGGCCTGCTGCGGGGGCAGCGAAAGGAGCACGCCGCCGCCCGTCAGTTCCAGGATACGCACCCTGGGGAAGATGACCGTGGTGACAGTGCGCTGTACAACCTCCGAGCCAGCATCCACATCCTTGCCCTTCTTGACGGTCTGCTGCAACTTGTAGGTGCCCACGATGGCGATCTCGTCCCCGGGCTGAAGCATCTTGACCAGGGTGTTATCGGCGAAAGTCACAGGCACGCCCCACTCGCCCTCGCCAATGACATTGCCCTTGCTCAAGGTCACGCCGCCAACGTCGGAAAGCAGCACATAGTCGCCCTTGGCCACGGAATGGACAAGCTTCTGCCCGATGACCATGTTGCGGTTGTTCCACTTCACATGCTGCTTGGGCAGGGAGGACACGGCGACGGGCCGAGCGTAGATGAATCCCTCGGAGAGCGCCTCGCCCCCCTCCAGCATCCTGGATGCGGCCACCACCTCCACCTGCTGCTCCTTGCTCTCATCTTTGCCGGCAAGCGTCCTGCTCACCGCAAAAACCGCCACCAGGCCCAATACCACGGCGACAATCAACGGTATGATGTTCTTCATCCTTTGCTCCTTGATTTGGCATGAAAACAAAAAAGACGGCATTAATATACACTGTAACCTGCGCAATGCAAATAATGAAAAAAAAAAAAAAACAATTTAATTTTAAGGGGAATGGCTAATAAATTCAGTCTTTTGAGTTTCGCGTGTCGCGGCACGGGGCGCCTGCACCGCCAAGGGGCCTCTGAATTCCCAGTCACCGCATTGAAAAACGAAGAATGTACATTACAGTATCTGTCGCAAAGGCAACTGCCCTGAACAACGAATGAACTTCGATGAACACCAATGACACTGTCATCTACGGCATCAATCCCGTCTTCGAAACAGTCCGCGCCGGCAGGCGAAAAGTCCATTGCGTCTGGCTGAACCAGGACGGCGGCAACAATCCGCGCCAACGAAAACTGGCGAATTTCCTGGCGCAGCGCGGCATCCGGGTCGAAATGACCAGCAAGGCGCGCCTCTTTGAACTCTGCGGCACCCGCGAGCACCAGGGGGCAGTCCTGGCGGCGGACCCATTTCCCTACACCCCATTCGCGGAGATGCTCGGCGCGCCGCGCATGGTGCTGCTCGACTCCATCGAAGACCCCCACAACGAAGGAGCCATCATGCGCAGCGCGGAGGTGTTCGGCTGGCAGAACGTCCTGTTGCCGAGGCGCGGCGCCCCGCTGGTCATCCCCTCGGTCGTCAAATCCTCCGCAGGGGCCTGTGAGCATCTGCGCATTGCGGTCAACTGCTCCGCCAACCAGTATGTCAAAATCGCCCAGGAGGAGGGCTATGCCGTGGTCGCCCTGGACGGCGGCGGCAAAACCCCGCTGCAAGACCTGGCGGCAATGCACCACGAGAAACTGCTGCTGGTGGCGGGCGGGGAGGACGCGGGCGTGAGCCAATTCATTCTCAACACCGCCAATCACGTCGCGGCGATTCCCCAGACAGGCCACATCAACTCCCTCAACGCCTCCGTCGCCGCCGGCATCGCGCTCTTCACTTTGAGGCAATAATCTCCCAAGTTGCTTTCGCGCAACCACTTCCCATGTCATTTCAAAAACTGATTTGCCCCGTCCAGCACTATCCGTGGGGGGAAAAGCCCTCGGCGGAACACTCTCCGTACATCCCTAGACTGCTGGGACAATCGCCAGGAACAGTTCCCTGGGCCGAACTATGGATTGGCTCCCACCCGCAGGCGAGTTCCGTGGTGGCGGACACGGGCGAGACCTTGCTTGCCCAAATCCAACGCGCCCCACTGGCCAATCTCGGCGCTCGTCTCGCCGAACAAGGCACCCTGCCCTATCTGCTCAAGGTTCTATGCTGTGACGAACCGCTTTCCATCCAATCGCATCCTGACCAAAAGACCGCTGAACGCTATCACCGCCTCTTTCCGCAGGACTTTCCCGACGGCAACCACAAGCCCGAAATCATCTACGCCTTGACGGTGTTCCGCGCGATGGCGGGTTTCCGTTCCCTTGAGGACATTCTCTCGGATCTGCGCCGTCATCCAGCCCTATCCCCTTGGGCAGACGCCTTGCCTGGCCATCCTGGGCACCGTGAAATCTGCTCGTTCCTGCTCAATGCCACTCCCTCCCTCCTGCAACAGATGGAGTCACGGCTCCAGGCGGAAGCGCTGACCACTGACAGCGACCGCCTGTTCGCCCTGCTGGCCAGCCGCTATCCAGGCGACTGCGGAATATTCTTCGCCTACCTGCTCAACCAGGTTGCCTTGCAGCCGGGCCAGGCCATCTTCGTGCAGGCCAATATGCCGCACGCCTACCTTTGCGGGGAAGGCGTGGAGTGCATGGCAAACTCCAACAATGTCATCCGCGCTGGCCTAACCCATAAAACCATCCGCAAGGACCTGCTTCTGGAATCCCTGGATTTCCGCGAGCACCCCGTTGCCTCTCTGCTGGTTCCGCCAGCGCAACAGGCGCAGCTGTCCTGCGACTTTGCCTGCGCTGATTTCCGCATTCGCATCTTCGGCGCGGGAATCACCGTCCCAATGGAACAGAACACACCTGCGGTTCTGCTCATTCTTTCGGGAGAGGCGGAACTGAGGGATTCTGACCATTGCATTACCGCCAC
>JAFRLP010000048.1 GCA_017431185.1 Victivallales bacterium
AAGTCTTCTGTTGTGTGGCGCGGGCGCAGGCTCGCGCGGGGGGCGCACAGTGGTCACACCACGGGATTGGGCACGTAGGTGGTACGGCACTGCGTGAGGTAGTTGAGCGCATGGACTTGTCCAGTCATCTCCAACTCGCCCTTATACACGGGGTCATGCCAGCCTTCGATGTCGATGGAGCCCTTGAAGCCCGCCATGCGAAGTTCGGAGATGATGTCCGTCCAGTTGCAGTCGCCAAAGCCGGGGTGACGGTGATAGACGAATGGCTTGACTCCGGTGATGCCATAGCGGGCTATGATGTCGCGCTTGATGTTGGCGTCCTTGCCATGCAGGTGGAAGATGCGCTTGCCCCATTCGCGGAGTTGGGGCATCGGGTCAATGAGCTGGGTCATCTGATGGGTGGGTTCCCACTCCAGTCCGATGTTGGGCAGCGGAATGGCCTCGAACATGAGTTCCCAGGCCGCAGGATTGTAGGCCAGGTTGAAGGCGCCGTTCTCCCAAGTGCCGCCCATGACGCAGTTCTCGAAGGCCACACGGACATTCAGTTCCGCGGCCCTTTCGCACAAAGGCGTCCAGAAACGCTTGAAATCCTCCATGGTATCGGGCACGCTCTTGCCAGGCACACGCCCCGTAAAGCCGCTCACCACGTCCGTCTCAAACAAATGGGCGGCCTCAACCAGTTTCTTCAGTTGTGCGCGGATGGTTTCCGCCCGCTCGTCACTGCCCAGCGGGTTGCCGTAGGCGCTGATGGCGCCGACGCGGATGCCGTGCGATTTCAGCAGCGGCATGACCTTCTCCGCCAGTTCGGCCGGCTCCATCCAGGTCAGGGCATTGTGCCCGAAGGTAAACGCGAAACTCTCAAAGCCGTAGGGAATGATCTGCTTCAGATACTCGACAGTGTTTTCCTTGACTTGAACTAGTGTTCCGATGTAGATGTCTTGCTGCATGGTTTCCTGGAGAAAAAGTTAGTGGGTGAAACGGTGGAACGGAAATGGCCGGCACAAGGTCTGCGCAGGAGAGGGAACTCCCACGGAAAACCGCCAATGAAATACTATATCACCTGTTTGTCTTGAAACAAGCCAGCAGGAGCGTTTTTGGGGGAATTGCATGAAGCGCGCCTTTGCCACTCCTCACTTCGTCTGGTTGGCCTTGCGCATTTGGCGCAAGTGAAGATTCGCGGCCTCCAGCATCTGGTGCTCCACATTGGCCTTCAAGGTGGCGAGGGCCTGGCGCTGGCGGCGCAACGTCCCCAAAGTCGGTTCGTATGCCAGGGCGACAGGGGGAGTGGCTGTCCGCAGGAGCGTATCCAAGTCATCCTCGACAGGCGTGTTCAGGCAAAGGACGCAGCATTGCCCCAGACTCTCAACGGCGCTGCCATAGTCCGCCGCCCTTGCGGCAGACGCAGCCTTCTCCGCCAGATACAGCGGATAGTCGCTGATGTGATAGAGAAGCTGCAGGCCAGCCACGCGCAGGGAGTCGCGTCTGGCCCAGTCCAGCATCTCCCCCGCCGTCCAGATGCGGTCATAGCGCAGAGTGGGTTCAGGGTCCTGCTTGGCAATCCTCATGGCGTCAAAGAACTTCCGCGTCTCCACCACCTTGACGTCCAGGAAGGGATGTGACTCCTCCACGGAAAACTTCTTCTTGTAGAACTCATTGACCTCGACCAGCGTGGAGAAGCCAGGACCGCGGAAGTTCATGAACACCCGCACATGCGCCAGACGCTCAATCTCCTTCACATGGATGACCTGCAAAAGCACATCCTGCTCATACAGCACCGCCGAGGTCTCACTGCGGGGCGCATTCTGCGGCGCGTCCTCCCGATAGCCGGGATTGGACAGACGCCGCACTTCGCCTTGGCGGCGAATCGACTTCATCGCCTGGCGCTCCGTGCTCTCCCCGCCATCGAAATTGGCCACCATCCCGCCAAACGTCACATATCCCCATTGGGAGGGACGGCTCTCCGTCTCCGGAAACACCACCAGGCGGGAGAGGCCAAAACTCTTGAGCAAAACCTGAAGTTCATGCGCCAAATCCTGACTGTAGGTACGCCCGATGCCGGGCATGGCCGAGGACATGTCGCCTATCGAGATTGTCCTGACCAACTGGTTGCCTTCCAGCCTCTTGCGAAGGCGTTCCCACAGGGCGGCAGCCTGTTCCCGACGCGCGAGAATCTCCTTTGGCAGGACAGCCCCGTCAGGCAACTCGCAAAGCCGAAGGGCCAGCGCGCAGATGGCCAGCGCCACCCCCTGGTGGTTGTCAATGTTCGTCGCGTGCTCGGCGGACGACAGATACTCGTCCATCCCCTCCGGCAACATCTCCATATAGAGGCGGTCAAGGGACTCCTCCAGGACATTGCACCAGGTGCCATTCCCGTTGACGGAATTGCAGGAGTGGTAGATCCGCAATGGCTGTGTGGTGTCCTGCAAGGTGGCATGGAATTGGCGGTAGTTCACCGCCGCATCCCAGAACTCATGGCGTCTTCTCAAGTCGCTCAACTGGTCACCCCATAACTGACGGCGCTTGTCGGCGGCGGAGGCGACCAGCCGCGACAGGCGGTCCTGTGATTTCAGAAGAGCCTGGGCAAAGCGCTCGTCGGCGCGCCATTCGTCCAGATGGGAGGCCAAATCCGTCTCCACGTTGGTGAGGACGTTGGCCAGGGCGGCGTCCGAGGTCTTCTGGAGGCCAAAGAGGCGGTGCTGTTCCTCGGACAGGAGCTGCTCCAGCCTGCCCAGCGTGCTGGCCATGCAGTCCAGCGGAAGCCGTGCGAGTTTCTCATGGAATTCAGCGAGGGTCGCCTCATCCCCCAGGGGGGCAAAGGAGAGTTCATCCGGCAGGCGTTTCCGCAGGGAGGTCAGCCGTTCAAGCAAGGCGCGTTGCTGAAACTCATCCAGCGCCACGGCATTGCGGAGTTCCGACAGTTCATTGGCAATCTGCTTTTTCAAGCCAACGAGCACGCTGATGCGGTCAATCTCCTTCAGCAACGCCTTGCGGTCAAACTTCGCCGGGTCAGGAACCACCAGACGGCTTTTGGCAGCCCAGGCGCCGTAGTCCTCACGCTCCCCTTTGGAGAACATCTGCAAAATGGCGGGGGGAATGGCCTGCGGGACAGGCGGAATGACCTCCAGCGGCTGCGCCACCATGGCGTGAAGGTCCTGAAGCAGGGTCGCGCCCTGCTCCAGAGAGACATTCTGGGAGAAGACAAGCGGCGCCAGCCGGATAACCCCGTCCTCCAACTTCACCAGGGGGGAGGCGTGCGCAATCACCGCCTGCTGCCAGCGGTCAAACAATCTGTCGCCGATGTCGCTCTGCACCTGGACGATTTGGCTCGCCCATTTCGGCGCCAGGGCGATTCCCGCCTCGGTGCTTCGAAACCAGATGATGAAGGAGTAGATCGCCTCGTCCGACGTGTCTTTGGGATAATGGGGCGCCACCACCCCGCCGCTTCTGGAGAAGCCGGGCGGCAGCCGCGTCACGAAAAGCTGGCAGGAGGCGAGCAGAAGCATGCCGCAGAGGAGAACTGCGTGTACGCGAAAACGTCCTGACATCCGTGGCTTCCCTGACTTCATGCCCGTTCCTTAGCGGTTGTTCTTGACCACGTGATACTCGTGGTTGCGGCGGGAGACCACCTCGACATTGAAATTGACGCTCTCCTTGGGAGAGCCGGAACTCGTGCCCAGAGCCTCCAGTTTGTCCAGAACCGCCAGACCGTCAATGACCTTTCCGAACACCGTGTGCTTGCCATCCAGCCAGGGGGTGGCGGCGAAGCAGAGGAAGAACTGGCTGCCATTGGTATTGGGGCCCGCGTTGGCCATGGACAGGATGCCCTTAGCGTCGTGGCGCAGGGAACTGATTTCATTGTCAAAGGTGTAGCCTGGCCCGCCCGTGCCAGGCGTGCCCATCGCGCCGCGCTTGCTGTTGGGGCAGCCGCCCTGCGCCATGAACCCGTTGATGATGCGGTGGAATGTCATCCCCTTGTAGAACCCGCTGTCGGCCAGTTCGATGAAGTTGGCGACTGTGTTGGGCGCGTCGTCCTCAAAAAGCTCCACGGTGATGTCACCCTTGCTGGTCATGATTTTCACGACGGGGTTCTTTTCGGCCTCCAGTTTCTTCCCGTCCAATTCGGCAATGTCCTTTTTGGGGAACTGGAAGATGGCCCCGTCCGCTCCGATGACCGTCACCACCTTTCCCGCGTCCTTGACCGTACCCTCGTAGGACTGTCCGCTACGCAGTTTCACCTGACCGGCGCAAAGGACTCCGCACAAGACCAGCATGGACGTCACAATCTGAAAAAAGCTTTTCCGCATGAGGAAACTCCTGTTTTAATGTTTTCCAGCAAAACAAATCCATCATAATGTATTCTTGATTTGCCATCCTGCAACTCCCCAAGACGGTAATTTTACAGCGAAATTCAACCACTGTGCTTTTCAAGCAGGAATTGCGCATTATATTATCCGGATTGCATTGGACCAATTTTCCCGCGAACCGCAACCCGTGCAATTCCACAAGACCCAAGGAGTGAATCTGATGTCAAAGAAGAAAAGAGTCGTGCTAGCCTACTCTGGCGGATTGGACACATCCTGCATCCTCAAATGGCTGCAGGAACAGTATGACGCCGAAGTCATCACCTACTGCGCAGACGTCGGACAGGGCGAAGAGCTGGACGGGCTGGACGAGAAGGCAAAGGCCACCGGCGCCGTCAAATCCTACATCGAGGACCTGACCGAGGAATTCGCCAGGGACTACATCTTCCCGATGTTCCAGGCCAACGCCATCTACGAGAACATGTACCTGCTGGGCACCAGCATCGCCCGCCCCGTCATCGCCAAGCACCTGGTGGAGGTGGCGAAGAAAGAGAAGGCGGAGTTCATCTGCCACGGGGCGACGGGCAAGGGCAACGACCAGATCCGCTTTGAACTGAGCGCCTACGCCATCAACCCTGACATCAAGGTCATCGCCCCATGGCGCGACCCGAACTGGCAGTTCAAGAGCCGTACCGACCTCATCAAATACGCCAAGAAGAACCGCATCCCCGTGAACGTCACCAGCAAGAAAATCTACAGCGAAGACCGCAATCTTCTGCACATCAGCTTTGAGGGCGGACCGCTGGAGGACCCCTGGGTGGAGGCCCCGGAGGAGTGCCACGTGCTGACCACCCCAGTCGAGAAGGCCCCCGACAAGCCCGAGTACGTCACCATCCATTTCGAGAAGGGCGTCCCCACCGCCGTCAACGGCAGGAAACTCTCCCCCGCCAACCTGATGCGCAAACTGAACGAGCTGGGCGGAAAGCACGCCATCGGGCGCATCGACATCGTGGAGACGCGCTTCACGGGAATGAAGGACCGCGGAGTCTATGAGACCCCGGGCGGAACCATTCTCTTCCACGCTCACCGCGCCATGGAGTCCATCTGCATGGACCGTGAGGTGATGAGCCTGCGTGACCAGCTCATCCCGCAATACGCCAACCTGGTCTATAACGGATTCTGGTTTGCCCCCGAGCGTGAGTTCCTCCAGGCCGCCATCACCGAAAGCCAGAAGACCGTGACCGGCGATGTCCGCTGCAAACTCTACAAGGGCAACTGCTTCATCGTGGGGCGTCGCTCCCCGTACACACTGTATGACCCCGCCGTGGTCACCTTTGAGCGTGACGATGTTTACAACCAGCAGGACGCCACCGGCTTCATCAAGCTGAACGCCCTGCGCCTGCGCATCCGCGCCAACGCCAAGCAACCCAAGGCATAACCCCATTCGCTTCCCATGCTGATACAGATGCTCAAAGCCAAGCTTCACCGTGCAACGCTCACCCAGTGCGAGCTGAACTACGCAGGGAGCATCTCCATTGAC
>JAFRLP010000476.1 GCA_017431185.1 Victivallales bacterium
ATGTTTTCGAGTTGTTTTCGCACGAAGGCGACTGCGCATAGTTTCCTATGCAAAGAAGCCTTCATGCGAAAAGAGCCGGAAAGAGCGCGGAATATTCCATCGAATTAATCAGACGGGACACTAGTGAATAGGCATCGCTGAAATTACCGTTTCACCGATTCCACGGCGGGAAAAAAGACGGCGCCGTTGCGGATTTCCACCCGACGGCGAAAGTCAATCGCATAGCAGTCCGGCGAGTGACCGAATGGAAAGCCCTGATAGACGGGGACGCCGAATCTGGGTATGAACTCCTTCTGGACCTCCTCCACCTGAACAGGGTCTCCGCAACGCAGAAAATGGCAGAGCACGACCCCCGCCGCCCCCGCGAAGAAATTTTTGTCCAGCAGGGTTTGGAAGTCCTGGCGTATTTTTTCGGGGGTGGTGACAACCGCCTCGATGAAGATGACCCGACCCGCCATTGACGGACAGTAGTCGGATTCGGCAACCCAGGCCAGTCGGCTGAGCAATCCCGAAAAAGCCAATCCCGAGCAATCCCCTCCGACCAGCGTATTGACCGGAACGGGGCCGACGGACTCGCCGTGATGGATGGCTTTCATCGCCTGGATGCTTTCTGGGTTCAGGTAAGCCAGGGAGCCGCTCATCGGCCCCGCCACCGGATGCCCATATCCCTTGGCCAGCATGGCGGCTGTGATCTGCGTGACGTCGCTGTAGCCTTGCAGATACAACTCCTTGCGCTCCTTCAGTTTCTTCCAGTCCAGCGCGGCCAGCAGCTCCCTGCAACCCTGCCCTCCGCGGATGCAGAGGAGCATATCGACTTCCGGATCGTTCCATGCGGCATAGAAATCCTCCAGCCGTCCCGCAAGCGGAGCCGCGACCTGTCCAGGTTCGGGCTTGTCGAATGCGTGCGGCATGATTTTTACATGCAGACCTGTCTTCTGCAGCAATTCCAGTCCGCGCTTGTGCAGATGACTGCCTGGATACGAGGCGGGCGTAATGCAGGCAATGGTCTTGACGCTTGGAGGGAAGATGCCTGTCAGCCGATGTTCATCGTTTGTGTTTTCCACATGGCGATTCGGGTCTTTCTGAAGTTCCGGGTCCTGTGCGGTCTGGGCGTTCAGCGCCAGGCATGTGTTCACTACCAGACTAACCATGATTGCTCCAATTTTGCTCATATCTGTGCTTTTCCTTTCAGGGTACACTGTGAATCTTGTCTTTGACAATATAGCGAATTGCTTGCCTTTGTCAATCGCCCCACCTCTTTTTTGGTAATACCTCACCGACTGATGCAGACCGCGCGGAGCGCGGTCTGCCAAACCCGCCACCCGTGCTTGGTTTCACAGACAGGTTTAGCAGGCCGCGCTCCGCGCGGCCAAAACGGCTCCAGGCCAGTATCAGACGCTGAGGCATTACCTTTTTGGGTATTGTTTGGATGAAAAATAGCTGAAAAAAAACAGAAGAACTCATTGCAATTTTTATTTGAGAGGTTATAATATTTTTTTGAAGGATTCACTTGGACGTCTTCTGGAGTCTCTGCGCTTCAAGGGCGGCAATCTTCCGTTTGAATGCCCTCGGCTGGCGTCATTGAGGCAGGGCATCTTCGTCATCAGGGGGCTTGCTGCCTTCGGACCAGCGGCGTAAAACCAAAGGAGAGTGACGGAGAATCTGAAAAATGGCATGAGGAAGCGAAGATGCGTCAACTTGACAGGCTGCAACAATTGAGGAATGAAATCCTCCAGATTGCCAGAAAGCACAACGCCGAAAAGGTGTATGTGTTCGGCTCCTGCGCCCGCAAGGAGGAGACGCCCGAAAGCGATGTGGATTTTGTCGCCGACTTCAAAGAGCACTCCACGCTCTTCAATGTCGTGGGACTTGAACTGGATTTGGCTGATTTGCTTGGGAGTTCTGTTGATGTCGTTACATTGGATCGCCTGGAATCAAGTGATGCCTTTGCCCAAAGTGTGAAAAGGGATATGGTGCTTCTATGAATGACGACAAAACCAGAGTTGAACACATGATAGAGCACTGCCAACGTATCTTGACGATGCTTCAGGATATCACAGAGGAGCAGTTTTACAATTCGCAAACACAAATTGAGGCTGTTTCCTTTAATTTTGCTGTCCTTGGCGAAGCGGCAAGCAGGATTTCCGCAGAATTGCGAGACGGATGTCCTTCCATTCCTTGGAGAACAATCATCGCGATGCGCAACTTTCTGATTCATGAATACATCAAGATAAAACCACGCTTTTTGTGGGAAACTGCCCAGAATGATTTGCCTCCGCTGCTGGAAAATCTAGAGATAATACAGAAGTCTATGGAAAGTTCAGGGGAAAAGAATAATGTACCAACTTGACAGGCTGCAACAACTGAGGAGCGAAATCCTCGAGATTGCCAGGAAGCACAACGCCGAAAAGGTGTATGTGTTCGGCTCCTGCGCCCGCAAGGAGGAGAGGCCTGAAAGCGATGTGGATCTGCTGGTTGATTTCAATCAGGATGCCACGCTTTTTGATCAGGTTGACATTCGGGATGAAATACACTCATTGCTGAACTGCAAAGTCGATGTTGTCTCAAGGCGCGGACTGCATCCTTACATAAAGCGCAGAGTTTTAGCGGAGGCAATCGAATTATGAAGAATCCAAACATCGGCGTTTATCTTCTTCATATTGCAGATGCCTGTGAAAAAATACTTCGCTATCTGCAAAATGTAGAGGAGGCGGATTTCGCGAAAAACGAAATGGTGCAGGATGCCGTTTTGCGGAATTTTGAAATCATCGGGGAGGCAGCCAAGCACATTCCCGATGATTACCGCGATCTTCATTCTGAAATCAAATGGCGCGGAATGGCAGGCTTGCGGGATATTCTGATTCACGAATATTTCGGTATTGATCTGGTTAATGTCTGGAACATTTCAAAGGGGGCAATCCCTGAAACCCTGGCGCACATCAAAGCATTGCCTGACTATCTTAGCGCAAAAAGCTCCCTCGAAAGCGAATGATTGACAACTTGAAATACAATCTCTAAAACCAAAAGGAGAAAGG
>JAFRLP010000477.1 GCA_017431185.1 Victivallales bacterium
GTGATGGATTTCCGTTTCATGGGAGCGAGCATGGGTTCTGTCGTCGGCGAAAAAATCACCAGGCTGATGGAGTACGCCGTAAGGGCGCACAAACCGATGGTTGTGGTGACCGCCAGTGGCGGAGCGCGCATGCAGGAGGGCGTGGTCAGCCTCATGCAGATGGCCAAAACCTCGGCGGCCGTGCATCGTCTTGACGAGGCGCGCCTCCCCTACATCACCATCCTCACCAATCCCACCACTGGGGGAGTGACCGCCAGTTTCGCCTCCCTGGGCGATGTCATTCTGGCGGAACCCAAGGCATTGATTGGCTTTGCGGGTCCGCGTGTCATCAAGGAAACCACCAGAGCGGAACTCCCCGACTCCTTCCAACGCTCCGAATTTCTGCTGGAGCATGGCTTCATCGACTCCATCGTCCCCCGCGACCAGCTCAAGGCGACAGTGACCCAAATCCTCCAGGCCTGGCGCTAGCAGCCAAAGTCACAGGCCACTAGCGTCTAATTGCGTAACTCTTTTCGCACCTTGCCAGCCAGGTCGTCCCCAAAGGCGCAGGATAGCCAGGCGCCCATGTCAGGGAAACGGTCGCCTGGACGTTTCGCCAGACCGCGGCGGATCGCCTGGTTCACGCTGCGCGAGATATTCGGATTATATTCGCCGGGTGGAGTGGCGACGACGCTCTCGCTGGCCTGATTGCGCCAGGCCGCATGTTCCGTCTGTCCCGTGAAGGGCATTTTGCGGGTCAACATGAAATAGGCCATTACGCTGAAGGCGAAAACATCGGAGGCGGGAGTGGCGACATGGCGGGTAAACTGTTCGGGGGCCATGTACGCCGGAGTGCCATGCTGTGGTCTGGGGCCCTGGTCGGAAGCCTCCCGTGCCAGGTCAAAGTCCGTCAGCAACACCTGGACGCCGCCTTTGCGAAGAAGGAAATTCTCCGGCTTGACATCCAGGTGCATATACCCTGCCTGATGGACGGACGCCAACCCCAGGGCTGCCTGCCGCAACATCTCCAACGTGTTTTCCAAAGGGATCTGACGCCGTGAGTTGCAATACGTTTTCAGATTTTCCCCCTCCACGTATTCAATGATCTCATAGGGGACAAAAAAACGGGAGCCATGCTCCAGACTGGCCACAAGATTGGGATGCGAGCCGACAGCGGCACGGATGGACGCGCCGCGCCGGAACTGCCCCTGCCTTTTGAAGTTCAGAATATTCTGCGGCAGCAAACGACGCAACAGGGCGCGCCGACCATCCTGACATTGGATCATCAGAAGTTCGGCCACACCGCCGCGGGCAAATGGCTGCAAGACTTTATACTGCATCAGGCGTCAATGCACAAGCGTCCGCCCTTGAGGACGACGGCGCAGTCTTCGGCGGAGAGAGTATGCCCCAGCGTGACGGCGCGGCGCGTTCCGTCCGCCCCTGTCAAAGTGGCCTGGACATCGGCCCCCTCCTTCAGCTGGGCATGGAGATTCTCAATGAGGATGGAGGCCCCTTCGGTGACGAAGGCCAAATCCGCCTCATCCTTGAAAACCAGAGGCAAGATGCCGAAATTGACGTAGTTGGCGCGCAGAATGCGTTCCACGCTGCGCGCAACCAGCAGCCGCACCCCCAGATACATCGGACAGATGGCCGCATGTTCGCGCGAGGAGCCCTGGCCGTAGGAGAGACCTGCGGCAATCGCTCCGACGCCGCCCTGGTCGCGCAGAGCCTCGGCGCGTTCCGCGAAGGTGGGCTTGCCCGCCTCGTTGAAGCACTTGAAGACGAACCGCGAATAACGCGGAATATTGCTGCGGTACTTCAGGTAGGCTCCCGCAGGCATGATGTGGTCGGTGGTGATTTTGTCGCCGCATTTCAGAAGGAAGGTCGCCTCCAGTCGGTCAGGCAAGGGCGTGCATTTCGGCGGTTCGCCAATGGTCTCCAGACGAATGATTTCCCCAGCCGCGGCAGGCGGGGGAATGACCATCGAGTCATCTGGCTCGAAACTGGCGGGCATGCGCCATTCGGGATAGGCAATCCCCAGGGTGCGCGGGTCGGTCAGCGCGCCAGTCAACGCCGTCGCCACAGCCGTCTCCGGACTGACCAGGTAGCATTGGTCGTTCTTGGTGCCAGTGCGATTCAGGAAATTCCGATTGAAGGTGCGCACGCTGACCGTGCCGTTGGCGGGACTGAACCCCTGTCCAATACAGGGACCGCAGGCCGACTCCAGAATGCGGCATCCGGCGCCAACCATCGCCGCAAGACTGCCGTCCTCGCTGAGCAGTTTGAGGACCTGACGGCTTCCTGGCGCAATGCCCAAAGAGAGTTTTTCGGAGACATGACGCCCGCGAAGCACTTGCGCGACCATGCGCATGTCCTTGAGGGAACTGTTGGTGCAGGAACCGATGAGCACCTGCGACACGGGCAGCCCCGCCACCTCCGAGACCTTCTTCACATTGCCGGGATTGGATGGGCACGCGGCCATCGGGACAAGCGCGGAGAGATCAAGTTCAATGACGCGGGCATACTCCGCCCCGTCATCCGCCGCCAACGGCGTCCAGGACTCTTCGCGCCCTTCGGCCCGAAGGAATTCGCGGGTTGCCCCGTCCGACGGGAAGATGCTGGTGGTGACTCCGAGTTCGGCTCCCATATTGGTGATGGTGGCGCGCTCCGGCACGCTCAACGTCCCCACGCCTGGGCCGAAATATTCGAGCGAGGTGCCGACGTTGCCCTGGCTGCCCAAAATGGAGAGCACGGTCAGAATGACGTCCTTGGCGGCCACCCATGGGGAAAGCCTGCCAGTCAGATGCACACCCACCACGTGCGGGCAGGTCAGTTTGAAGGGAATGCCCGCCATCGCCATCGCCACATCCAGACCGCCGGCGCCCATCGCCAGCATTCCAATTCCGCCGCCAGTCGGCGTATGCGAATCCGAGCCAAGCAGGGTCTTGCCCGGCACGCCGAAGCGCTCCAGATGGACTTGGTGGCAGATGCCGTTGCCAGGACGGGAGAAGCGCACACCCTTCGCGGCGCAGACACTTTGCAGATACACGTGGTCATTGGGGTTTTCCGGCCCCATCTGGAGGGTGTTGTGGTCAACGTACTGGACCGAGAGTTCCGTCTTCACCTTCTCGACTCCCATGGCCTCCAGTTCCAGGAATGCCATGGTGCCAGTGGCGTCCTGGCACAGGGTCTGGTCGATGCGGACCTTCACCTCACTGCCAGGAACGAAAGCGCCCTCAACCAGGTGGGCACGGATAATCTTTTCGGTCAATGTCTGGGGAGTGCTCATGGTGCAAAACCGTTATTGATTGGGAATGGTGTCAGCCTTTGACGGCGTAGATGAGGTCGACAATGGACTGGAACGCCTGGGTGGCGGGGGAAGCGGGAGCGTCCATGAAGGGGAAACCGCCATCTCCAGCCTCGCCGACAGCGGGGTCAATGGGTATCTCCCCCAGGAAAGGCACGTGCGCCTTTTCAGCCAAGGCGCGCCCGCCCCCCTGCTTGAAGATATGGGTGACTTTACCGCAATGGGGGCAGACGAACCCGCTCATGTTCTCCAGCACGCCCAGCACGGGCAGTTTGAGCTGGCGGCAGAAATCAAGGCTGCGGCGCACATCAACGGCGGAGACCTCCTGCGGAGTGGTGACCACGACGGCGGAGGTGTCACCGCCTTTCAGGCGCTGGCAGACGCTCAATGGCTCGTCCCCCGTGCCCGGCGGGCAATCGACCACCAGGAAATCCAGGTCGCCCCAGGCCACATCCTCCAGCAACTGCTTGATGGCCCCGTCCTTGACGGGACCGCGCCAGACAACGGCCACCTCCTCACGCGGCAGGAAGAAATCCACGGAAATGACCTTGAGGTCGCCATAGTTCAAGGGGACAATCTTGTTGTCCTCCCCACTGCACGCCATCCCGCGCAGCCCCAGCATGACAGGCACGCTGGGCCCGTGCAGGTCAACGTCCAGCAGCCCGACTTTGGCGCCCGCCCTGGACAACGCCCAGGCCAGGTTGACCGCCACGGTGCTCTTGCCCACACCGCCTTTGCCGGACAGCACCACAATGCGGCGCTTGATGCTCTTGAGGCTCTCGGCCTCCTTTTGCGCGCCTGGACAACCGGCAGACTTGCTGGCGCAGTGCTCACAATCGTGTCCACAATTTTCCGCTGAATCACTCATGTCTCATCAACCTTTCCAAAAGACAGAAACCACACATTGAGATAATATAATCCGCCGATGGCAATTCGCAATCGAAAACAGCCAAGAACACCCCCGCCCCCTTGACATTGGATTGGGACTATCGGTTGCCAGGGAAAGGGTTGTCCTTGGTGAAATCGGGGGCAAAGCCATCGTCCCCCGTGCCAAGTTGGGTATAGACACGGTAAAAGCCCAGGGAGACGGCGTAATCGCAGACCCTGCGGTAATCGTCCAAGGCTAGTTTTTCGGTCAGGAAGCCACGTTCATGGCAAGCGGGCATCGGCATGAACTGCGACATCAGGGACAGGGGTAGCGAAGGGCCGAAGCGTCGGTACAGCGTATCCACGACGGCAATGGAGTTCTCCACCTGGCCAGGCAGCACGAGATGACGAACCATCGTGCCGCAACTCGCAGTGACCTGCCCCGATGTGTCCCAGGGGCGCAGAAATCCCCGGTTCTCCACCATTGACTCGATGGCGGCCAAGGCCAGTTCCGGATAGCGGGAGTCGCCCATGCAGCGTTGCGCCAGCCGTCCATCCGCAAACTTGAAGTCAGGCAGGAACACATCGACAACGCGGGCGATTTCCGCAATCCTGCCGGCCAAGGCGTATCCGGAGCAATTCCACAGGAAGGGGACTTCGACTCCCTCGCCGCGCAGCGTTTGACAGGCGTCGGCGATGGCCGGCCACCAATGGTCAGGGGTGACAAAGTTCAGGTTATGCACCCCCTTGGCAAGCAGGTCCCGCAAGGCGTCGAGAAACTGCTCCTGGCTGTATTCACGCCCGACCCGTTCCTGGGAGATTTGGTGATTCTGGCAGAAGAAACAGCCGCAGGAACATCCCGAAAAAAACACGGTGCCCGAGCCTTTTTCTCCCGCCAGGCTCGGCTCCTCGCCGAAATGCGGAAGGATTGCGGCAATGCGCAGCCGGTCCGTCTCCCCGCAGAAGCCCGTCTGCCCCGCCGAACGACGCGCACCACACTGGCGCGGGCACAGGCGACATTCATCGTATTGCCGAAACAAATCCTCTGACATGATGCACAGGCGTTATCCGAACAGCAATCGACCCCGCGCAGTCGAAAAGGCGATGCACGGGGTCGAAAGCATCCTTCAGGCGATGGACGTCCCCTGAAGTTCAGGCTTCATTATTTGCCAGGGGTGCCGAAGACATCCTTGTACTCTTTGGCGATGTCCTTGAAGTTCTCGCTGGTGACCAGGAGATAGCGCTTGTTGAAGGCGGTGTCCAGGTCCTTGGGAACGGGGTTCTCATCGTACTCGGCATTGGGCTTGTAGGTGACGGCAGCCACAATCAGGCCACTCTGGAAAGCAAATCCCTGCTCATAGATGGAGCCGCCCGCGAAGACGACCTTCTTGCCGGCCAGCTTGCCAGTGAAGCCCTTGGCACCCACGACACCGCTCTGAGGCAGACCAAAGGTGGTGATGAGGATGTCATAGTCGCCACTGACCTTTTCCAAGGTCTTGTCCAATTCCTTGGCGGTGAACCAAACCTCGATGGGCTCCATCATCATGTCCTCAGGCATGCCTTCCTGGACGGGGCCAGTGGGCTTGGGCAGGTCAGGGGCGATTTCCGCGACGATTTCCAGAGCGCCGCCGAGCCCTTCCTTGAGTCCCTGAAGCTGGGGAGTGTCCTTGCCGTCCTGCGTGGTGATGGTCGGGTCTTTCAGGATGACGACTTTCTTGCCGGCATACTTCTCTTTCAGATAGAGACCCAGTTTGCGGGTCTGGACCATCTGATAGCCAATCTCACGGTTCATGGCGTCCTTCTGGTCAGCGCCAGACACTGTTCTGACAATACCCCACATTGCAGCGGCAATGGCCACAATTGCTCCAATGATGGTCAGAGGCTGTCCCCAGGACGCACCTTTCTTCGTGTTGCTCCAACCCGCAAAAGCGGCGGCGGCACCAATGACCATGACGATGATTTGACCAAGACTCATTTTTTTCTCCTTGCTTGATGTGGAACTTTTGAGATTCGGAAATGAACTCTCGTGCTTACTGAATCAAAGAAAAACCGCTGACCGCCAGCAGTTTGGCACTTGCCAATTTGCTCAAAGAAGCAGACCGGCATATATTATTATATACCAGAATTGGCATTTGTCAACTCCATGGACAAGTCATGACCTTAAAATGCCCCATTCTGTCAGAAATGCAAGTCACTCTGTCCAAAAAATCATTTTTTTTGAGTTTTTCCCCAGAAAAAAACGTTTCTTGACACTCTTCGCATTGTTGAGATTCGCATTGTTGAGAAGATTTTAAGCCAATCAAGTCGGGAGATTTTTGAATGAAGCATTACAGCGAAGAACACCAATGGGTCGAGCCACACGAGGATTCCTACCGCGTGGGGTTGTCCGAATTTGCGGTCAGCGAACTCGGTGAAATCACCTTCGTGGAGTTGCCGGAGGTCGGCAGGAAAATTCCCATGGGCACCCCTCTATGCATGGTCGAGTCCCTGAAGGCCGCCTCGGATGTGGTCTCCCCCGTAAGCGGAACGGTCGTTGCCGTGAACAAGGCCCTGACCCAGAATCCACGCCTGCTCAACCAGTCTCCGGAGGACGAAGGCTGGATTTGCCTTCTGGCGGACGTGCCGGCCGCGGAAATCGACAAACTGATGGACCAGGAGGCCTACGCCAGATTCCTGAAATGACGCCTGGTCGATTCGGCGACGCACAGGCCCGCCGCGACCCATAGCCAGCGGCGGGAGAGCAAATCGTCCCAAAGCATACAGAACAGGACGGCCAGGGCCAATGCGGCGGCAACGCGGCCATTTCGCCTTGCCAGGCAAAGCCAGAACGCCAGCATGGCGAGAAGCGGCAGCGGACCGAAAAGCAGGAGCTGGTTCAGATACTCGCAATGGGGGTCCATCGCGTTGAGAAACACCTCCAGTTTGTCGTTCTGGTTATATTGCGCGAGCGTCCGGCGGGTCTGCTCAGGGTCAACGAACTTGGAATACAGGCTCCGCGCGCGCTCCGCCCCGACGCCGAAAAACGCGCGTTCCGCGCAGAGCATCCTGGCATACGCATACTGATGGATGGTGTACATGCCTGGGACGGTGTTGACGAAGGGGCGTTTCCCCGTGACGGGAAAGGTGACGAAGAGCACGGTGCATTCGCAGACCAGCCCTGCCAGAACAATCGGCACCCATGCGGCGCGCGCCAGCCGGGGCAGACGGAGCGCAAGCCCGTCCGCCACACTGGCGGCGCAGACCGCCAGGCTCAATAGGGCGTGCTTGCTCAAGGTATGCACCAGCCCCAGCCAGGCCAAGGCAACCGTTCCAGCCACAATCAGCGCCGCACGTGTACGATGGGTAATCTCCTGCCAGAGGGACGGCAGCCCCAACGCCAACATCGTGAACGGCAGGGCGCAGAAAGGCGCGGCCAGATTGGGATTGACCATTGTGAAGGCATAGCGCGCCGCCAGGAACGCCAGGTGGGTTTGGCGCATCTCGGCACTGAAAAAGCCCAACGACGGCGCATGTCCGCTGACCAAGGCCAGCCACCCGCCTCCCCACAGAAGCAGCAGAAGCACTCCCAGGCATGCCATCAGCAGGGGGGGGAGGCCATGCAGGGCAAAAAACGAGAAGACGACGGCGCCGTAGGCAAAGACCGCCCATTCGTAGCAGTGCGGCAGCCATGCGCCGCCCTGGCTGATGTGCCAGGCCGTCGCAGCCCCCGCCAAAGCCAGATAGACGGACAGCAGCGTGATTTCCAGCGGAATCCGCCCTGTCCTGTTCCGCCAGAGTTTGCGCAGTGTCAGCACGGCCATCACCGGCACGAGAATATCCTCCCAGGCTGCCCGTTCCCCGATTTTCCAATGAAAGACGCTCAACAGGATATAAAGCAAGGAGACGCAGAATGGAACCAGGATTTCCCAGCGCCCCGGGCGGGGCTTCGCAGTGTCGGGGGATGGAGCGCCCTCCCCTGTCTCGCACGGCGAGAGCGCAGTAGGGGCATTGGGCACGATTTCACGCCAATTGCCCACGCGCAATTCCTTCGCGCCCGACTCCAGCAGAGCAACCTGCCCGCCATATTTCCAGGCCGGAAGCACAGTGCAGGCTCCCTTGTCCGGCAACTCCAGACGCAATTGCCGATGGTAATGCCCCACTATCACCTGGGCACACGGCGAAGCGGACAGTTGCGCCGCAGCCCAGTCCCTGATGCGGTTTTCGGGCAATTTGCGGCTGTTGTTTGCCGCATGATGACGGCTGCCCAGCAGTCCCTTCACCCAGGCAGAAAAATGCGGTCCCCCAGGAATGGATGAAAGGACGAGCCGCCCCACCCAACTTTTTGCCAGGGCCATAAAGTTACGGTTGAAGCCGAACACCCCCTCCTGCGCCTGGTCGCCATGGGCGAGAACCAGGTCGCCCTCCTTCAGACAGGCGGACGAGGAAGCGGAGAAACAGTCCCTGCGGTCGCTGGCGACAAAAAGTTCGTGATTGCCCTCCGTGAACAGGATGCGCCTATGGTCTCTCTGACGCCGGCACCATTCGGCGAACTGCCGTTGGATGGGCAGTTCATAGCCTGGCAGTGCAATCCACAAATCAAAGACGTCGCCCAAAAAGGCGACATTGAAATCCGTGTCCTCCACGGCACGGAGCATCTCCAGAAAATCGGTGGCCTGCGGAGACTCGGGGAGAATATGGGAATCGGCCAGCAAAAGCCATTTTTCCCTTTGGCGGGCAGGGGGATTGACGGGAGGAGATGACTCCATCGGCCTTCACTCCTCCTGGATAATGCAGTCCAGCAGTTGCGCGGCGGCAGTCGCCACATGGCCGCGGGAGAACCCCGCACGGGTCAACTCCTGATAGAAGGACTGCGCCAGCAAACGGATCACCTTGTTCGGATTATTGATGGAGCTGACGGTGAAATTCTGGGCGGCGACCTGCCCCGTCTCCCCCTCGCGGGGCTTCAGGGAGTTCAGGGTGAAATGCTGGTGCAGCAAGTCGAACATCTTGGCATTCTCAATGACCAGGGAGGAGAAGCCCGCAATCAGCGCAAACAGATTCTGGCGCACCGAGTCATAGGGGTTCGTGGAGGAATCCTTGGCCGCACCAGTCACCAGCACTCCCACACGCACCCCCTTGACCGAAATCGGAGCAACGATGATGGGAAAGCCAATGGCCTCAATGCCGGAGTCCACCCAGTTGATGCGATGGATGTTGCGCAGTCCCCAGAGAATCCGCTTGAGCCGCTCCGGCACCACCAGAAAATGCCCAACCCGAATGCCGTCCATCGCCTCGCAGCCGACGGCGGAGCGCACCAGAAGGTCCTTGCGCTCCTCGTCCCGAAACAGAAAAGCGGCCTGTCCGGTCTGCATCAAGTCGCAGGTCAGGCGAGTGATATGGTCAAGTCCCTCATCCAGGGTGCGCGGTTTGGTCAGGGCCTCCGAAAGAGCCTGAAGCACGCCTAGACTGTTTTCCAGATTGTTGTTGCTCATCATCGTCATCTGCCATTGCCAATGATTTTCAGGAGCGCGGACTCCAGAGCCATCCTGGGGGATGTGGAACAGGAGGTGATCTGCCAGAGCGTATTCCGCATGGTGGTGATGGCGTCCATCGCCTCAAAGGGGGAGTAGCGTGCCGCCTGCTCCGCCATCATTTGGACACGGTAAGGGTGGTATTCAACGAAATCCATTCCATCGGCAAGCGCAGCCTTCTTCTGCTCCGCCGTCATGGTTTGGACAAACTGCTTGAGGGCGACTGGAGTCTTGAGTCGATGGGTCCCCATGAAGACCTGCACACGAAGGATATTGCGGAAGAAACCGCCAGCCGAGTAAATCATCGAGCGGGCATACTGGTCGTCCGACCGGTTCTGGGTAATGAGCACATCAATCACGCGCAGGGCCTCGCGGATGCTGCGCTTGCCCAGCATTTCCGCCAAGGCCCAGGTCATCTCCTCGCCCCGTCCCACCACCACCTGCCGGACGTCAGCCAGCGGGACAGGCCCCTGCGCATCTCCCCTGAAGCATACGATTTTCTCCAGTTCAGGCTCGATGCGGCCCGTGTCCGTGCCCAGCGCATCCAGCAGATAGTCAAAGGCGTCACGGCTCATCTGCATCCCCTTGCGCTGGATGGCGCGCTGCAACGCCTCCTGCATGGAGGAACGCCAGTTGCGGTCCTTCGCCATATCGGGGCGGTTGAGGACGATTACCTCGCCATTGGCGGAGCACGCCTTGAACAGCCCGCGTCGGCGGTCCACGCCATCCCCATCCATAATCAGCGCCATGTCGGGCGGAAGCCCCTCCTTGAGCAGGTCGGCAAGCTCCCGCAGCGCGGCGGACATCGGGGCGGCGGACTTTTTGTCGCCCTCCTGGTCGAAGCCCGTGAAATGCTTGAGCCAGACCGTCTTGCGCCCGCCAAGGAACGCGGGGCTTTTCAGGGAGCGGAGCGCAGAGTAGAGCAGTTCGGGCGTGGGGCCCTCGTCCCCCTCCTCAAACAAATCACTGGCGAAGGGGTCCGGCGGGTCTCCGGCAAACTCGCGGAACAGACGCGCGGCCTCCGCCGCGACCAATGCCGTGTCGTTGCCAGTGACCAGATAGATGTTACGGGGATTGGGCATGTTTTTTCCCGTCACGCCATCAACCTTGCGAAGGCCGATTCAAGACAAGTTGGAACACCTGGTTGTATTCAGAGACGTAGTGGGCGGTCAGCCCCTGGCGGGCGCGGTCCTGAATCTCCAGGAAGTCCTTTTCGTTTTCCCGGGGCAGAATGACGTCGGTCACGCCGGCGCGGCGGGCGGCAATCATCTTCTCCTTGATTCCACCGACGGGCAGCACCCGCCCCGTCAAGGTGAGTTCCCCCGTCATGGCCCAGCCAGGCGGGAGTTTCCGCCCCGTGGCGGCTGAGATGATGGCGGTGGCCATGGTAATGCCCGCAGACGGTCCGTCCTTGGGCGTGGCCCCCGCCGGCACGTGGATGTGCAGTTTGTGCTTGGAGAAGAAATCGGCGGCAATGCCATAGTCCCTGCTCCGTGACTCGACCAGGGATTTGGCGATTTGCGCGGACTCCTGCATCACATTTCCCAGTTGTCCCGTCAACGTCACCGCCGGCTTGTCCTTGGTCGGGAGGACCTCGATGTAGAGGGTGCTGCCGCCGACCGCCGTCCACGCCAGTCCCATCACCACGCCGGGAATGGTCTCCCTGACCAGCGGGTCATCATAGAACACGGGCTTGCCAAGGTACTTCTCGACGTCCTTGGGAAGCACGGAGACCCGTTCCCCCGCCGCCACCGTCCCGTCGGCAATCTGAGTGGCGACCTTTCTCATGCAGGTGCCAATGGACTTCTCCAGATTCCGGCAGCCCGAGTCCCGGGCGTAACCGTCAATGATGCTCCGCAGCGCCTTCTCGGAGAAGGCGATGTTCTTCGCCTTCAACCCATTGCGGGGCAGCAATTTGGGGATGAGATGACGTTTGGCGATGGAGAGTTTCTCCTCGGTGATGTAACCGGAGAGGGTGATGATTTCCATGCGGTCCTGCAGGGGCGCGGGAATGGTGTCACGGACATTGGCAGTGGCGATGAACAGCACCTTGGACAAATCAAACGGGATGTCCAGGAAATGGTCACGGAAAGTCCTGTTCTGTTCAGGGTCAAGCACTTCCAGAAGCGCCGAAGCGGGGTCTCCACGGTTGGTGGAGTCCAGTTTGTCCAGTTCGTCCAGCATGATGACGGGATTGCAGGAGCCGCAGGTCTTCAAGGCGGAGACGATTTTGCCAGGCTGCGCACCAATATAGGTGCGACGGTGGCCCTTGATCTCCGCCTCATCCCGCATTCCGCCCAGAGAGAAGCGGAAGAACTTGCGCCCCAGCGCCTCGGCGATGGAATGCCCCAGGCTGGTCTTGCCCGTTCCAGGAGGCCCCAGCAGGCAGATGATGGAGCCATCCACCTTCCCCTTGAGACTGGCCACGGCGATGAACTCAAGAATGCGCTTCTTCACATCCTCCAGGCCGAAATGGTCGCGCTCCAGAATGTCACGCGCCTTCTTGACGTCCAGCCGGTCTTCCGTGGTGACGTTCCAAGGCATGCCAGTCATCCAATCCAGGTAGTTCTTGCAGATGGTGTAATCCGGCGACTGGCTGTTGGTGGCGCGAAGCTTGGAGAGTTCCTCCTCGATTTTTTGGGCCGCCTCGGGATTCAGGGCAGAGCGGATTTCCTCCAGGCGCTCCGTCAGCCTGTCCAAATCCCCCTCTTTCGAGTCCAGTTCCTGCCCCAGTTCCCGGCGTGTCTCCCGAATCAGTTCCTGCATCATGAAGGTGCGGTGGTTCTTGTCCATCCGCGACTCCACCCGATGCATCAGTTTCTTGCGCAACTTCTGGTCATCATGATGTCGTTTCAGCAGGAACAGGGCCTTCTCCAGACGCTCGCGGATGTTGAGCGTCTCCAACACGGCCTGGCCCTCGTCCGGCGAAGCCGAACAGGAGGCGGTGGTGACCTCGGCCAGAGTGCCGTATTCAAACTGGTTCAGTCCCGACAGAACCTTGGTCTTGACGTCATCGGAAAGATTCAGTTCCTCGCTCATGTCCATCAGGAGATGGCAGATGATGTCCGCCACCCCATCCGCCTCGCGCTGCTCCCCCTTGTTGGACGGCAGGATATCCTCGGGATACTCCACCTCCCCATAGACCACTCCGTCCTGGCAGAACACTCGTCTCAGGCGGAGGCGGCACTGGCTCTGGATAACGCAGCGCACGACATCCGGCTTGTCCTCCCGTTTCAACTGCAAACGTCCCAATGTGCCGATAAGATACAGTTCGTGACGGTGGGGGTGCTCCCTGTCGGCGCTTTCGCGGTCCTTCAAAAGAAAAAGCCCCATTCGGCCATCGAATTTCTTTTCGGCAACTTTGATGGCACGGCTCTCACTGCCCTCCGCCTCCAATCCCACCGTCATTCCGGGGAAGGCGGGACGCGACAGGTTCACCAGCAAGGGCAATAGCGCGGGGCGGTCAGGGTCCTTGAACGGGTTCGCCGCCACCGGCAAATCCCGCCGCACCGCCTCCAACCGCCGGACTTTCTTGGATGTCTTTGTCTTTTCTCCCTGTTTTCTCTGATAAGCCATGGTATTCATTCTCCTCGTAAAAACGGCAGTCGTGCCCCCTGCCATTGCCATCGCACGGTGACAAAAGCCCGGCGCACCGTCAGGACGTCGGGCTTTTGCTCAATTGGAGAGGTAATTGCAAAACGACCGCCCAACCGCCAAGACGCCAACGACGGAGGCGACGGGCGAAAACGAGGCGTGGTGACCACGCCACGTCTGGGCGATGAGGCCATCGCGCCGCGCCGTGAAGGCGGTTGGGATGGGAGTTTTGCAATTGCCTCTGGAGTAGCAAGGGCCTCCGCCCTTGCCAACGGAACGCGGAAGGGACAGTCAGGCTTTGGCAGGGCGGGCGGCCTTGGCGGCCTCACGCGCCGCCCGTTCCTGGGCCTGCCTGAACTTCTCCTCGGCACGGTTGGCAATCGCGCTGTCCTTGTGCCAATGGTTGATGAACGAGCAGGCGACAAAGATGGTGGAATAGGTACCGGCAATGACGCCGAAGAACATCACCAGCGCAAAGTCAAACACGGCGCCGCCGCCGAAGATGAGCTGCGCAACCACCACAATCATGGTCGTCACGCTGGTCAGCATGGTGCGGGACATGCACTCGTTGACCGCCAGGTTGATCTGCTGCGAGTAGGTCAGTTCCTTGCGCAGTTCGCGGGTCTCGCGGATGCGGTCGAAGATGACGATGGTGTCGTTCAGGGAGTATCCCATGATGGTCATGATGGCGGCCAGCACGGTCAGCGAGAAGTTGCCCCCCAGCATGAAGAAGAGGCCGGCGGAGACGATGGCGTCGTGGACGACGGCGACCGCCGCGCCCAGGCCGTACATGAACTCGAAGCGGAAGGCCAGGTAGATGATGATGCCCAGCACCGAGAAGAACGCCGCCAGGCACGCCGCCTTGCGGAACTGCGCACCGACATTGGCGCCCACGTTGTTGGTCTGCTGAAGGCTGATTTTGCACTGCGGGAACGCCTTGTCCAACTTGGCGCTGAACTCGGTGTAATCGACCTTCACCTCATCCTGCCCGGAGACAGCCTTGCCCTGGGAAATCACGATTTCCAGAAGCGGCTCGCCGCTCTGTCCGCGCTTGTAGCCGACACGGATGTTGTCGCCGACGCCTTCGCCTTGCAGGAATTTCCGCACCGCCTCCACATTGGGGGCCTCGCCCGCGCAACTGTAGGAGAGTTCCGTGCCGCCGACGAAATCAATGCCCAGCATCCCGCTGCCGCGGATGGCCATGGTCAGCAGGGAGGCCACCACCAGCACCACAGAGATGCCCACCGTGACCTTCGTGGTCGCCAGATAGTCGAAATCCATCTTCTTGAACCACGGGAAGAGATACATCTTCACTGTCTTGATGACATCACCGTAAACCAGCGTCTCGAAGATGGCGCGGGTCATGAAGATGGCGGTGAACATGGAGGCCATGATGCCGAAGGCCAGGGTCACGGCGAACCCCTTCACCGATCCGGAACCAAATTTGTACAGGAAGAAGCAGGTCAGCAGCGTGGTGATGTTCGAGTCAAAGATGGACGTGAACGCCTTGGAGTAGCCTCCCGTCACCGCATTGGCCAGCACCTTCCCCGCGTTGAGTTCCTCGCGGATGCGCTCGAAGATGATGACGTTGGCGTCCACCGCCATGCCGATGGTCAGCACCATGCCGGCGATGCCGGGCATGGTGATGGTCGCCTTGGTGATGGCCATCGTGCCCAGCACCAGCACCGTGTTCACCGCCAGCGCGATGACCGCGATGACGCCAGGGACCCGGTAGTACCAAATCATGAACAGCACGACCAGGGTCAAGCCCAGCAGCGCCGCAAACACACCGGTGCGAATGGAATCGGCGCCCAGGGTCGGGTCTGTGCCGAACTCACTGCCGATGTTCACCGTCACGGGCACGTTGCCGGAGGCAATCACGCTGGCCAGCCGTTTCGCCTCCTCCAAGGTGAAGGAGCCGCTGATTTCGGCCTGCCCGCCGTCAATGGCCTCGCGGATGTTGGGGGCCGTATAGACCTTCCCGTCCAGCACGATGGCCAGGCGGCGCCCGACGTTGGCGCGCGTCACATTGCGGAACGCCACAGTGCCCGCGCCGTTGAACTTGAGGGAGATGCGCCACTGGCCAAACTCGTTGGTGGCGGGGAAGGCGCGCTCCACGTCCTCACCGCTGACCGCTGTGGGTTCCGCCTCCAGAAAAACCGGCTCGTAGCGCACGGAGCCGTCGGCCAGTTCAGTCTCGATTTCAGTGCGCAGCACACCGGCGGGGGTGCGGAAATTCTGGGGGTCGGACTCGTAGCGCTGCACCAACTCCTCGTTGTTGGTGGAGACCAGGAAGAACTGGAGTTTTGCCGCCTTGCGGATGGTGTTGCGGATTTCGTTCTTGTCCGCCTCATCCACGCTGGGCATGCGGACAGAGATGGTGTTCTCGCCCGTCGCCTTGATTTCGGGTTCGGTCACGCCCATCGAATTCAGGCGGTTGTCCAGGATGTTCAGGATGCGGTCGCGGATGTCGATGACCGTGCCGTAGTCATTGGCGTTGTCCTTCTTGACCAAATCCAGATTGTCGGCGACAAAGGCCCGGACGGCGGGGCCGAGCGTGGCGTCCGCCGCCAAGGCCAACGCCAGGTCATTGTTGCTCAGGGCGGCGTTGTCGGCTTTGCGCAGTTTGACGGCGGCGGCAATCTCGTCCGCCAACTTTTTCGGAAGCGCCTTGTTGTACTTTTCGTTGCCGTCGATCACGACCCGCAGGAACTCGTTGACGACCTTCGGAGTCACCACCAGGTTACGCGCCTCGTTCACATCGAAGTCCAGGACAAACTCCGTGCCGCCGCGCAGGTCAAGACCCAGATGCAGTTTGCCGGCGGACTTGACGCGGATGTAACGCAGGATGAGCTTGTTGGAGGCCTTGCCGTGGAACGGCACATTGACAAACTGGTTCAGGGAGATGCGGTACAGGTCGGAGTTGCCGTTGGCGGCCTTCTCCAAGGCACGGAAACCGGAGATGCTTCTCTCGCCATGGTCAACCAGGCTCAGGCGGTTCATCATGTCCTGGTAGGCTTTGGCCTTGCCGGGGTCGTCCCCCTGCGGGACTTGGGCCAGTTCCGCCTGCAATTTCTCCACCTCGCCCGTCAACGCCTTGTATTCAGCGGAGGTCTTGTCCGACATCAACTCCAGTTTCTCGCGCTTCTGCACCAGCGGCAGACGCGCCTTGAACGCCTGATACTCCTCCGTCCCCATCCACGCCTTGTAGTCAGGGTCGTTGAGCACCTCGGCCAACTGCCCCTTCAAAAGGGAGTCGTTGGGGGCGGCCTCCTGCTTTTTGGCGATGTCCTCCGCACGGTCATACATGGACTTGTGCTTGATGAGGGCCAGGCGGGTGTTCAGTTCCTGATAATCGGCCCATGCGCGCCAATTGGCATAATCGCCGTCCTTGCGCAAGGCCTCGTACTTCTCGTTGAGGGCCTTGTACTCATCCGTGCTTTTATCGGTGGCGGCCTCCAACTTGCGCTGGAGTTCGGCGGGATCGCCCTTGGCCAGCAGACTCTTGGCTCCCGCCTCAATCCTCTCCACGTTCGTCGCGGAGACTTGCCTGAACATCTGAAGATAGTCGCTGTCCTTCAGCGGAAACAGGGCGGCCGTCCACACAATCAGGACAATGGCGATGACCGTCCAACGAATGATGAGGGATTTTTTCATGGGAGATGTTTTTGGGGTTCGGAACGTATTATCCTATTGATTGTTCTTGCGTGAGCGAAACGGGGTCACTTGGCCGCCTGGGCCTCCTTGGGCTTATCCTTATCCTCTTCAGGCTGAATGACTTCGGCGACAGCGGCCAAGGCAAACTCCAACTTGACGTTCGGGGCAACCTCCAGATAGACCTTCTTGTCCGACACGCGGACGACCTTGGCGAAAATCCCGCAGGTGGTCATCACCTGGTCGCCCGCCTTGATGCGGGTGAGCATCTCATCATGCTCCTTCTGCTTCTTGGCCTGCGGACGCCACATCAGAAAATACATCAGGCCAAAAATGGGGAGCATCCACAAAAGCATGCCCATCGCGCCGCCCGCAGGAGTCTGTTGACCGCCTTGGGCCGCCTGGGCCAGCATACCAAACATCTGTTTCATCACTATTTCCATCTTTTACTCCTATGAAACACGGGGTGTACCGATGGTGTCCCCGCCGTCGCCTGTGTTTCGTGCGTCATGTTGACGGCGGCGAGACGCCGCCGCCACCTTTACTCCAAGAAAACGGTCTGGCCAGCCAGACCCGACAAATGACAATTCCACGAACTAACAATGTAACCCATATCGGCAAAGTTTCAACCCGACAACAGCAACTTTCCGCCCATTGCACTAAAAAATTCCACCTGCATGGATGTATGCAGGGACTCTTCTCTCCTCTCTCCAATAACGTGCCAATCCTAATCGTTAAGTGAAGGGGATTTGTGCCATGCGAAAAATTACCGCCATACTGGCCTGTCTGACAGCCTTGCGTCTGTGGTCCGCCACGGAACTGCGATTCAGCGTTCCATCGGCGGGGCATATCTACCTGCCCGTGCCTTTGGAACTGCGCGGCCAGGCGACGGACTGCCAGGCGACCTTCAAACAGGGGAAAGGCATCCCTTCCCGTCCCGTGGCAGTGGACGGGCAGGTCTGCGGTTTCGTGCTCGACTTCTCCGGTCACACCCCGACCAACCTGGCCGAGGCGACGGCCAGGCTGCTGGAACAGCCTGCCAATGGCCCCGCCGCCACCGCCACAGGATGCGTGCGGCTGGTCAGAAGAACGCGCAGCCTCACCACCCGCCCCTTCACAGCCGAGGAGATGGCACGGACCTTTGACCATTTCCACCGCATCGGCAAGCCAGGACAGACGGCGCACGTCAATGCATTTGGCGAGATTCCCGATGGCCCCAAATGGCGTTTCCCCGACAAGAAGAATACGCTGTCGGGACTGCTGGTCTGGGAGGCGTTGGTGCCGATGGATGCTCCGGCGCAGGTTCGTTTCGGGGCAGACCAGGAGCATGTCGCGTGGGCGGTGTTCGTCAATGGCCGCCCAGCCGCCGAATGGACTGCCGCAGAGCACACGCCTGGCTTCTGTCGCGGTCAGGCTCTCGCCCTGCCCTCTGGTCTCCACTGTGTGCAGTTTTTCGTCATCCATCGGCAAAATGAGACGATTCCCAAACTGCTAGTCAGTGTCGAGGGAACCAAAGCGATACCACCATTGAGCCTCATTCCATCCACTGTCCCCACGCGCCTGGAATCAGAGGAATGCACCGCCGCCTACGAAGTCACCTCGGTACACCACCTGCCTCTGTCCCAGAGCACTCTGGTCACGGCAACCGCATCCATACAGAAAAAGGCACGCTTTCTGGATGCGACGGGGCAGGAGCTGACCTGCACAGCCAACCAGTTGCGGATGCGTCACGGCGTCATTCCCGGAATCAGACTGGAGACCGCGCAGGGCAGCCTGACCTTCCCCGCCATCAGCAGCCGTCCCGTCGGTCGTCGCCTGGACTTGCGCCTGCGCCTGGGAGACACCCCCGCTCTACTGTCCGCCACTTCAGACCTGCCTTGTCAAGTCGCTCTTGACCCGCCTCCGTCAGGCGAACTGCCCCTTCCGGACATTCTGCTGGAGACCGTTTTCCTCGCCAGGACTGGCGACCAGTTGGGATGTTCCCGCCATCCCCTCACCAAAGAGAGCACTCTGCACCTGACTCCACCGCCCCAAACCGCCTCCATCCAGTTGCGGGCGATGCTGGACAACATCCCGCTGACCCCATGGGCTTGCCTGCGCCTGGTCCGTCCGCAAGATGAATTCTCCCCGCTAAAGGCCATCGGCAAACGCCTTCTGTATGACGGAGACCGCGCGGTGCTTCTCTGCAACCGCCTTGCACCGCTCACGCCACTCCCCTTCCAACACACGACCGTGGTGCTGGATTGCTTTGCCGAAGAGAGTTCCGCACCCGGCGCAACCATCCCCATCGCCATGCCCCCGATGATACGGATACCAGCCGTGCTCACGCCAGGCAACACTCCGGAGACCGCCCTGCTGGCCACCCTGCCGAAATTGCTGGCCACGGCACCCTCCAACGCCATCCTGCTCCCGCTGCCCCCCAGTCCAACTGAAGCGACGCTCCCCGCCCAAGGCCTGCTTACGATGCTGTTCCTGGCGCAGGCCTGCCACTGCCACGGCATTTCGCCGACCCTCGTCACGATGCCCCTGACCAGCCAAAGCACACCCGCCAGCCAGCGCCTTCTGGCGCTCTACACCAAGGAACTGGCCCTTGCCCTGGGCGTTCCAGTCCTCGACCTCTTCTCGCGCCAGAAGCAGTTTTCCGTCACCACCCTGGGATGGTACGCCTTCCAGGACATCGGGCTCGCCACCCCCTCTGACCAGGCCCGCGCCTGGCTGTCCAGGCAACTGACGAAATGATTCGCAGAACCCTCCTGTAATATGCCACAGCACTTTGACCTGACCACCCATGACCCATCGCATCCCCTGTCGCCACGGGGCTTTCCCCAGGCGACCAGGACTTTGTGCGCCTGGCAAAAATGCGCACAGCTTCTGCTGGTGGCCGCCCTGGTGACGGGGGCCTGCCTGGACTGGCGCACCGAACTGCTGGCATTGAATGCGATAGTGACCGTATTCTACCTTGCCACCACCCTCTATCGGCTGCTGCTCATCGACACGGCGCTGCGTCACCCCACCGAACTGCGCTTTGCCAAGGAGAAACTTGCCCGTCCCCCCAACGGCAAACAGTGGCCCAAGTACATGGTCATCCTGCCCATGTACCATGAAAAGGACATCCTGCCGGACCTGGTGGAGGCATTGGGCAGGCTGGACTACCCCAAAGACCGCCTGGAAATCCGTCTGCTCATTGA
>JAFRLP010000478.1 GCA_017431185.1 Victivallales bacterium
GACGGAGGGATTACAAAATCCTGGGGTGAAGGGGAGAGTTACTCGCTGTAGTAGGAGAGGCGTTTCTCGACACGCTCCATGCCCAGCGCCACGAGGAAATTGAAGAAGTAGTAGATGATTCCGGCGGCGATGAACGGCATCATGCTGGCGGAGCCGCTGGCCAGTTCGCGGGCACGGGTGAACATCTCGGCCATGGAGATGCTGAACGCCAGCGAGGTGTCCTTGACCAGAGTGATGACCTCGTTGGTGACTGGGGGGAGAATGCGCTTGATGACCTGTGGCATGATGATGCGGCTGAAATTCTGCCAGCGGGTCAGTCCCAGCACATAGCTGGCCTCGTACTGCCCCACGGGTATTGCCTCGATGCCGGCCCTGAAGATCTCCGCGAAATAGGCGGAGTAGTTGATGGAGAAGGCAATGATGACCGCAAACAGGCGGTAGTGGCTAGACAACCCTATCCTGAAGATGTAATACGGCCCAAAGTAGATGACCAGCAGTTGGAGCATAAGGGGCGTTCCGCGCAGAACGCTGATGTAGATCCGTGCCAGCCAATTCAGCGTCGCAAGTTTGGACATGCGCACCAAAGCCACCAGCAGGCCCAGGGGGAGGGCAAACACCAGCGTCAGGGCAAAGATGATGACAGACCAGTCCAGGCCAATCATCAGTTCTTTAAACATTAGGCCGTAGTTCATGCTAATCCTTGTTATGGGAATCCTGACGCTGGTGTGGCTTGGCGAGGTTAGGGCGCGAGGATGATCATGTTCACGCCGTCAAACCAGCGTTCCGAGATTTCGGCGGCGGTTCCGTCCTTGACCATTTGGCGAAGGGTCGCCTGCACCTTGTCGCGGAGGGCGGTGTTGCCCCGTTTGAAGCCAATGCCGTATTTTTCGGTCAGCACAATCTCGTCCAGCATGGTGAACTTGTCGGGATTCAGGTGAATCTTGTTCTTGGCGACGCCGATGTCCATGGCCACCGCATCCACGGCTCCGCTTTCGAGTTCCATCACGGCATTGTTGTAGTTCGGGGTGACCACCAGTTTCCTGAAGGTCTTGCCGAGTTCCGCCTTGTCGCCGCCTTGGGAGAGGGCTTTCTGGACAGGCGTGTCGGTCTGCACCGCGACCACCTTGCCAGCCAGGTCAGCCAGCGTGGCGATGGAGGAGCCCTTCTTGACAAGTACGACCTGGCTGTTGTCCACGTAGGGGTCGGTCCAGGTGTATTTGTCCTCACGTCCGTTGATGGTGAAGCCATTCCAGATGCAGTCGATGGCGTCTGAATTGAGTTCCATGTCCTTGGCGTCCCAGTTGATGGCTTTCTTGACCAGCGTCCAGCCGTTGCGCTTGGCGACTTCGGCGGCGAGTTCCAGGTCAAATCCAGTGTATTCGCCGGTCTTGGCGTCCTTGAAGCCGTAGGGCGGGAAATCGGCGTCGAAACCGACGGTGAAAATGTTGTCGGCGTCCTTTTTGGAGCAGGCGACAGCCAGGCAGAGGCAGGCGAGCAGGGCGACAAAGAGAGAGGAGAGACGTTTCATTTTGGGATTCCTTGGGTTGGTGTGATGGTTTACGGAACAACAGATGCGATTGGCTCGCCCGCCTTGACCAGGCACTCCATTCCCGTGGCGGAACGTTGAAGCAGGTCCTGGTCGAAGCGCAGGCGGTTTTTCTGGAAAATCAGGATGAGAGTGGAGCCGCCGAAGGAGAAGTACCCTGCCTCCTCCCCGCGCAGGAAGGATTTTTCGGGATGGGTGTCGGTGATGGAGGCGACCCCGAAGGCGCCGACCGCGATGAAGGCGCATTGCCCAAAGCGCTCCAGGTCCAGCATCGTCACTTCGCGGACATTGGTGGTGAACACGCGAAGATTCTGCTCCAATGCCAGTGGATTGACAGAATGGTATCGGCCCGGCAGGCGCCATCTTCCCAGGATTTGCCCGCCGGCGGGGAAATGGTAGCGGTGATAGTCAACGGGGCAGAGGCGGCAGACCATCAATGCGCCGTCCTCAAACAGGGGAGCGTACTGTGCGCCAGGCTTCCCCAGCAGTTCCGGCACCGTGAACTCCGCCCCCTTGACGGGAATGCAGGCGAAGCGGCGCAGTTCAGGCCAGACGGTGAGCCTGCCGTCCGCAGGGGAGCATAATCCGTCTCCAAAAAACGGTCTTGCGCCGGGCTTGACATGGCGGGTGAAGAACTCGTTGAAGGTGCGGAAGCCGTGCGGCGGCACCTCGAAGTCCGTCATGTCCATTTCCATGTCGCGGATGGTGGCCGCGATTTTTCCCTTGGAGAAATTCCGGTTGGCGTACCAGCCTAGAAGACGCGAGCAGACAGAGAAGCCAAACAGAGGCCAGGAGAGGAGATGCCGTGCGGGCGTGCAGTACGCCAGGCGCAGCAGACCGTCCCCCAGCACCTTCTCGGTTTCGACGGCGCGGGTTTGGCGGTTGAAGTATTGGATATCTCCAGACATTCGCCAGCTGCGGAAGGGTTATTTCCTCTTGAGTTTGGGGCCTTTGGGGGTGTCCTCAATCAGCCAGCCCTGGCTGTCAAGTTCGTTGCGTATGGCGTCGGCTTTGGCCCAGTCCTTGGCTTTGCGGACTGCCTGGCGCTGTTCCAGAAGCGCGAGAAGTTCCGCCGGCACCTCCTGCTGCTCCGTCGCATCGGGTGTGCAGATGTCCAGCACCGTGTCGAATCTGGCGAACAGTGCCAGCGCGTCCTGCGCGGCGCGGCCCCCCAGATTTCCCGCATCCAGAAGTCTGTTGAGTTCGCGGATGAGGTCGAAGAGAGCCGCGATGGCGGCGGAGATGTTGAGGTCGTCCGCCAGTCCGTCGGCAAACTGTTTTTCCGCCTTGGCGAGGACGGGGGCGAGTGCGTCCCCGCCCGCGTCCGGAGAGTTTGCCGCGTCCTTGAGGCGGGCCAGCACGGCGTCCAGGCGCTGGAGGGCGAGCCGTGCGTCATCCAAAGCCTTGAAGGAGAAATTGAGGCTCTGGCGGTACTGTGCGCCGATGAGCACCCAGCGGATTTCGCGTCCGCTGTATCCTTTGTCCAGGATGTCGCGGAGGGTGAAGAAGTTGCCGAGGGACTTGGACATTTTGGTGCCTTCGACCATCAGGTGTGCGCAATGCAGCCAGTAGTTGACGAATTTGCAGCCGTTGGCGGCCTCGGACTGGGCGATTTCGTCCTCATGATGTGGGAAGAGGTTGTCGCTGCCGCCGCAATGGATGTCGAAGGTTTTGCCGAGGTACTTGGAACTCATGGCGGAGCACTCGATGTGCCAGCCGGGGCGTCCCTTGCCCCAGGGGGAGTCCCATGCCACGTCGCCGTCCGCCTCGTCCCAGGCTTTCCAAAGGGCGAAGTCGGCCACGGAGTCCTTGGCGTACTCGTCGAGTTTGATGCGGACTCCCGCGCGCATGTTTTCGCGGTCGATTTTCTGGAGTTGTCCGTAGGCGGGCCATTTGGCGATGGAGAAATAGACGGACTTGTCATCCGCCTGGTAGGCGATGCCCTTGTCGAACAGTGTCTGGATGAGGGCGATCATCTCGGGGATGGTCCTGGTGGCCTCGGGATAGACGTTGGCGGGGAGGATGCGGAGGGTCTTGATGTCCTCGAAGAAGGCGTCCTTGTACTTGCGGGTGTAGGCGTCCAGGGGGAGTCTCGCCGCCTGCGAGCCGCGGATGGTCTTGTCATCGACGTCCGTCAGGTTCATCATATGCCTGACCTGGTAGCCGAAGTAGGTGAGGGTGCGCTTCAGCAAATCCTCGAACATGTAGCAGCGGAAATTGCCGATGTGCGCGTAGTTATAGACGGTGGGGCCGCAGGTGTACAGCCCGACTTTGCCAGGCGTGATGGAATGGAACTCCTCGACCAGGTGGCTCAGGGAATTGTAGAAGGACAGTGCCATTGTGGTGTGAATCCGATGATGTTGGGGTCTGACATGCCCTCGCCTCCGTCTGAATGGTATAATATACACCTCCATTGATAATTTGTTGCAGTGCATGGCGCTGTTTTTTCACGGACTGCTGTTTTCCCGCATGGCAATGGCCTCCAGGAAGAACAAACTTCCCCGTGTCTGTTTGCAAAAAGCCCGCGGATACATTATAATTATGCGGGGTATGCCATCTCTGACCGGGCAGACCCTCTGATTGTGTTGCAGTGCGAAAAACCGGAGAGAAAAAATGGAACTAGTGTTGGGCGTGGACATTGGCGGGACCAAGATCGCGGTCTGCCTGGCCGACAGCGAGGGCAATCTTTGCGCCAGCGGGCGCATTCCCACAGGGGGAAGCATCACCTACATGGAGGCTCTGCCGAAACTGGTCGAACTGGCAAAGGAACTGGTCGCCGGCCAGGGCAAGGGCATGGGCGACATCAGGGCCTGCGGACTGTGTGCGCCCGGCCCTCTGGACATGAAGGGCGGACGTCTCCTCAAATCCCCCAATATGCGCTGGGACAATGTGCCGATTCGGGATGATTTGGCCGCCGCTCTCGGCATCCCCGTCGTGATGGAGAACGACGCCAATGCAGGCGTGCTCGCGGAACTCTTCTTCGGCAGTGCGCGGGGCAAGACCGACGCCGTCTATCTGACCATGAGCACGGGAGTCGGCGGCGGCGTGGTGTCGGACGGCAAACTCATCACAGGCTGCACCGGCATCGGCACGGAACTCGGGCATCTGGTGCTGGACGTCAACGGCCCGCTCTGCGGCTGCGGGCAGCAGGGGTGCTTCGAGGCATACTGCGGCGGGCGCAGCGTCGCCCTCCGTCTCCAGGACATGCTTCGCCACCGCCCTGACCATGCGATGTACCGTCTGCCAGGTGTGGACGGCAAACACGAAAACCTCAATTTCCAGGCGGTTCGTGACGGGGCGGCAGCGGGAATCCCCCTGGCCGTGGCGATGTGGGACGAAATCTGCCTGCGCCTGGCCCAGGGCATTGGCCTGGTGATGACCACGTTCAACCCCCAGGTGGTCATCCTGGGCACCTCCGCCTACTATGCGGGCGACCAGTTGCTCAAGCCCACCCTGGCGCAGTTGCCGCGTTTCGCCTGGCATGATTTCCGCGAGGCCTGCGAAGTGGTCATCACCAAATTGGGGCCCAAGGTCGGCGAACTGGCGGGCGCATCCGTCGCCCTCAACTGGCTGCGCAGCCATTAGCGTCTGTAGCCCGTGCCTGGGACACGGCCCCCCCGGCGACTGATGTTTGACAGTCGCTGATTTGCCCGCGTGAAAAAACGGTCAATGTCAATTGCCGAGGGCGTCTGCTTGCGTAATGCCTCACTGACTGATATTGGTTTCAAACGTTCCGTAGTCTATCCGTAGGCTCCATGCAATAGCCTCCATAGACGATGTCCTTTCTGTGTGATGCCGGCTTCATCACGACAAACAGGCTTTTTTGGGCATCCTTCGTTTTTTTTTGCTTTTTTTCATTTTTTTTTTGAGGTCGTGACTTGCATATC
>JAFRLP010000479.1 GCA_017431185.1 Victivallales bacterium
ACCCTGGCGGAGTACTACCGCGACATGGGCTACGACGTGGCGGTGATGGCGGACTCCACCTCCCGCTGGGCCGAGGCCCTGCGCGAACTGTCGGGACGTCTGGAGGAGATGCCCGCGGACGAGGGCTTCCCCGCCTACCTGCCCGCCAAGCTGGCCAGCTTCTATGAGCGAGCCGGCAAGGTGAACAGCCTGTCGGGGAACCCCGGCTCGGTCTCCGTCATCGGGGCGGTCTCCCCGCCAGGAGGCGACTTCTCCGAGCCTGTCACACAGCATACCAGCCGGTTCATCCGCTGCTTCTGGGCGCTGGACCGGGATTTGGCCAACGCCCGCCACTACCCCGCCATCAGCTGGATCAACTCCTACAGCGAGTATCTGGAGGAGGTGGCGCAGTGGTGGAAGGAAAAAGACCGCGACTGGAAGGACTCCCGCCGCACCCTGATGAACATCCTGCAGGAGGAGACCAGCCTCCAGAGAATCGCCAAACTCGTCGGTCCCGACGCGCTGCCCGACTCCCAGCGGCTCATCCTCCTGGTTGCCGAGTACATCAAGAACGCCTTCCTCCAGCAGAACTCCTTTGACCAGGTCGATATGTACTGCTCGCCGGAGAAGGCGACCTGGATGATGCGGCTGCTGGTCAACTTCCACAGGCGGGCGGCGGAACTCATCCGCAAGGGAGCCACGCTGACAGACCTCGGCGACCTGCCCTGCGTGCCCCGTCTGCTCCGCATGAAGAGCGAAATACCCAACGGCGACCAGAAGAGGATGGAGGAACTCGAAAGCGAGGTCACCTCCAATCTGGAAAGCCTGGAAAGGAGCGTCAGCAGATGAAAACGCCAGGTCTTACCTACAAGGGTGTCAGGAACATCGACGGCCCGCTGGTGTTCATTGACGGCATCGCCGGAGTCGCATACGACGAACTGGTCACCGTCACCACGCCTTCCGGCGAAGAGCGCCTGGGGCAGGTGCTGGATGTGACGGCACGAACCGCCGTCGTCCAGGTCTTCGGCGGCACGGACGGCCTGTCGCCCGCCGACACCCACGCCCGGTTCATGGGCACCAGCCTGCGCATCCCCGTCTCCCGCGACATGCTGGGACGGGTCTTCGACGGCCTGGGCCGCCCCAAGGACGGACTCCCCGCCCCGCTCGCCAGTGAACGGCGGGACGTGAACGGCCTGCCCATCAATCCCTATGCGCGGGAGTACCCACGCGACTTCATCCAGACGGGCATCTCCACCATTGACCTGATGAACACGCTTGTCCGCGGGCAGAAACTCCCCATCTTTTCGGGGAACGGGCTGGCCCACAACCGCATGGCGGCGCAGATTGTACGTCAGGCGAAACTGCTCAACGAGCAGGTCGATTTCGCCATTGTCTTCGCCGCCATGGGAGTCAAGAACGACGTGGCGCGTTTCTTCATCGACTCCTTTGAGCAGAGCGGTGTGCTCCACAAGGTGGCGATGTTCCTGAGCCTGGCGGATGACCCGAGCGTGGAGCGCATGATCACCCCGCGCTCCGCGTTGACCCTGGCCGAGCACCTGGCCTACGATGAGGGAATGCACGTGCTGGTCATCATCACGGACATGTCCAACTACTGCGAGGCCCTGCGGGAAATCGCCACCGCACGAGGCGAGATTCCCAGCCGCAAAGGCTATCCCGGCTATCTCTACAGCGACCTGGCCAGCATGTACGAGCGAGCGGGGCGCATCAACTCCGCCACCGGCTCCGTGACCCAGATCCCCATCCTCACGATGCCGAACGACGACATCTCCCACCCCATCCCCGATTTGACAGGGTACATCACGGAGGGGCAGATTGTGCTTGACCGCGATTTGTCCCAGCGTGGCATCTATCCGCCCATCGCCGCGCTTCCCTCCCTCTCCCGTCTGATGAAGGACGGCATCGGCGAAGGGCACACCCGCGGCGACCACCCGCATGTCGCCAGCCAGCTCTTTGCGGCCTACTCCCGCGTGAAGGACATCCGCTCCCTGGCCGCCGTCATCGGCGAGGAGGAACTCAGCCCCGTCGATAAGCTCTACATGGAATTCGGCAAGGCATTCGAGGAGAAAATCGTGTTGCAGGGCGAGTTCGAGGACCGCTCCATCGAACACTCCCTGGAACTGGCGTGGGATGTGCTCCGCATCCTCCCGCGCTCCGAACTGCTTCGGCTCTCCGAGGAGGAACTCGTCGAGCATTATGACAACTCCAAGCCCATCCTGGTGGAGAAGGTCGTTTCATGAGCCGCCTGAACATCGCCCCGACCAAAAGCAACCAGATTGTGCTCAAGCGCGATTTGGCGATGGCCACCAATGGCCATCAGCTCCTGGAGCAGAAGCGCGAAATCCTGGTCATGGAACTGATGCGCCTGATGGAGCGCGCACAGCAAGTCCAGCGGGATTTGGATGAACGCAGCGCGCGCGCCTACGCCACGCTCCGCCGTGCCATCGCCTACAACGGATACCGTCAGATGCGCAACATCGCCAGCGGAGTCAGTTACGGCCACAAGGTCAAGGCCGGCACGCGCGTGGCGGCGGGAATCCGCGTGCCAGCCATCACCGTCCAGTCCGGCGAATTCCATTCCCAGTACGGGCTTGCCGGAACCGATTCCCTCGTTGACCAGACCATGGCCGATTTCCTCGCCCTCTCCGAGGCTGCGGGACGGCTCGCCGAACTGGAGACCGCCGTCTGGCTGCTGGCCCGCGAACTGAAGAAGACCCAGCGGCGAGTCAACGCGCTGGAGCACATTTTCATCCCCAATTACAAAGACACGCTTCGCTTTATCGTTGACCAGCTCGAGGGCAAGGAGCTCGACTCCTTCTTCACCATGAAACTGGTGAAGAAACGCCTCGAAAAGGCCTCCGAGGAAGACCGCGGCGAGTCTGTTGCCGAGCACCAGGAGACAGGAGGTCAGCAATGAACAGTGTCAGTCGCGTTTCCGGCGAACAGCAGATAGCGGGCGAGAAGACAATCAGAAGACTGCTGGTCGTGGTGGATGGCTCCAAGGCCGCCAACGACGCCTTGGAGTACGCCATTGTCATGGCCTCCGGCCTAGGGTGCAAACTGGCCGTCGCCTTCATCATCGACACCGCCAGCATGGACACTCTCCTCCAGATGAACATCTTCGTCACCGAGGAACGAGACAACTTCGAGCAGGAACTGGAGCACAAGGGACGGCGCACGCTGGAGGCGGTGCGCGGACGCTGCCGCCAGGCCGGCCTTGGCGTGGAGACCTTCCTGATGAAGGGGTGCGTACACCAGGTCGTCCTGCTGGCCGCCCGCAAACTCAACGCCGACACCATTGTCATCGGCGGCTGGCACAACACCTCCACGCGAAAGGACACCACCAGCGTCGAACGGCAACTGATCCTTGACCAGGCCGACTGCCCAGTCATCGTGGTCAAACACCAGAACTAGTGGTTTGGCAGTCCGCGCTCTGCGCGGCCACTGCGGCGACCACTGCGGCGACCGCTGGTTTGGCAGTCCGCGCTCCGCGCGGCCAACCTCCAATAGCACAACTGAAAAACCTGCTGAAAAAATGAAAAGACACTTCACCAATCCGGGCTTTGAGGTCATTGACGCGCACATCCACCCCTTCCTGGAGGATTTCGGCGCCAACATCGGACGGTACGGCACACCGGTGTCGCCAGACCATCTCGTCGAGGAACTCAAGGCGGTGGGCACGACCCGCTGCTGCGGCAGCGTGATATACCATGGGAAGGCCGACATGGCGACCGTCCGCGCCTGCAACCGGACTGCCCTGCGGTTCCGCGACCGCTACCCAGACTTCTATGTACCGGGCATCCATCTGCACGGCGACTACCCCGAGGAGTCCATGGCGGAACTGGATGCGATGATGGCGGAAGGGGTGCGCTGGGTCGGGGAACTCGTGCCCTACGCCATGGACACGGGCGACTATGACACGCCCGGAATGCTGGAGGTGTTCGGCCATTGCGCCAAACGGGGCGTGGTGGTCAACATCCACGGCGGCTGGCCCAGGGAGAAGGTGGACGCCGTGGTCTCGCGCTTCCCTGACCTCAAGCTGGTGATGGCCCATCCCGGCGAACTTGACCCCCTCAAGGAGCGCCTGGCCTATGTCGCCGAGCATCCCAACGTCTATCTGGACATCTCGGGCACGGGACTGTTCCGCTGGGGGATGCTCCAGTACGCCGTCGAGGTCTGCGGTTCCCGCAAAATCCTCTACGGCTCCGACTTCCCCGTCTGCTCCGCCGGCATGAATCTCTGGGGCACGCTGTCCGAAAACCTCACGGACGACCAGTTCCAGGACATCTTCTCCCGCAATTTCCTCCGCCTGGTCGGGATGAACGAGGAGTAACTGTTCAGCCTCCACCTGTTTTGACGTGCGTAGCCTCAGATTTGCCACAGGTGTACGATGTGCCAGGCATAAGACCCCAACTTGCCCGCGAGGCCTTAGGCCTCGCGGATTGAAGTAGCCAGGGGGGTCGAATAGATACAATGAGGAAGGGTTACTTCAACATCCGGAAAATCGCCGAATTGGCGGGGGTCTCCATCGCGTCCGTCTCGCGCGCGTTGCAGGACACGCCCTCCAAATGCGTGTCAGATGATTTGCGCAGGCGCATCCTGGCCATCTGCGAGGCCCACCACTATTACCCGAATGAGCACACGCGGCGGATGTTTGCGGGGCGTTCCCGCACCATCTCCTTCCTCTATCCGGCGGGAGCCGTCTGCACGGAGGACTCGATGCTGGACATCGACCTCAACTTCTCGGTCTGTCTGGCAAGCGCACAGGAGACTCTCGCGCAGAATGGGTACGGGCTGCTGCTCAATGAAATGAACGGCTCCCAGTCGGGGGACTCCATTCTGCGCATGGTGCGCGGACGCGCCGTGGATGGGGCGCTGGTGTGGGGATTCGACTCCTATGAACCGTGGCTTCAGCAATTGGTGAAGGAGGGTGCGCCAGTCCTGATGTTGCAGACCAAACCGGCAGGTTGCCCCTGTCCTGTGGTGGCCAGCGATGACTACTCCGGCATGAGCGGCGTGGTGGAAAGGGCCGTCAGAGCCGGCCACCGCAGGTTCGCCCTCCTGTCCGCTCCACAGGGCAGCAGCGTGGGCGAAAGCCGCAACCGGGCGGTGCAGGACACGCTGGCAAGGCACGGTCTGGAACTGGCCCTGGTTGCGGGAAAAGGCGGCTTCGGCTACCAGGCTGGAAGGCGGCTGACAAAGACCTTGCTGCCGAGGCTCAACGGCATCACCTGCATCATCGCCTCCAACGACATGGCCGCCTGGGGCTGCATCGACACCCTGCGGGCAGACGGACTTGCGGTTCCCGCCGACATCTCGGTCATCGGCGCGGATGGCCTGCGCTTCCCAGGCGATGTGCGGATTGACTCCTTCGGCCTCCCCTCCCGCGAAATCGGCAGACAGGGGGCGCAACTCCTGCTGGAGTTGCTCGACGGCAACAGCGAGGTCGCCTCCGCCCTCCTGCCCGTCAAGCAGGTCAAGGGCACCACCCTGCGCCGCATGCCAAAGTAATCCCTGGCCGCGCGGAGCGCGGTTTGCCAAACCTGCCCTCCGCCCCGCGCGGGATTGCGCCCGCGCCGCACAGCAGAGCCCTCCCCGCGCGGGATTGCGCCCGCGCCGCACAGCA
>JAFRLP010000480.1 GCA_017431185.1 Victivallales bacterium
AGCATGTTTTAGGAAAGAAGCTGGAGCTTATGGCAAATATACTAGGGGGCTATTCCGGGTGCATCAGTTTAATAAGCTCGAGATACTCCCGATTTCCCAAAAAATCAACTGCCTTGGCACTTTTTTCCGAATGGGTGGGGCTGGTTGGCTTCCGTAAGCTTGAAGAGCGTGCCTGTCGGACACACGAACCGGCAGTACGGGCGCGGGACGAATACGGAAAGCACGACAAAGGCCAGCGCGATGGCGATGACGAGCGGCGGCGCGGCGCGCCAGGCGAAGGCTCCGAAGAGTTCCCAGTCAAGCCAGCGCGCGCAGAGTCCCAGCAAAAGGAGGAGCATGAGCACAGCCCATAGCACACGGCGCAGAACCGTTAGCCACCTCACGAGCCTCGGGGAAAGCCGCCACTTGCGCATCGGCACACGCGAGGCAAGCTCCTGCGCGGCCCCGAACGGACAGACCTGCATGCAGTAGTGCGAGGGCCGTCCGAAAAGCGGCCAGAGCAGAGCCGTCGCAAGCAGCAGAAACGCGGTGAGCAGGTCCAGTGGCGCGTGGGGCAGCCCCGCGCCGGCCCAGCCGATGAGTCGCGCGGTCGAGAGGAACGTCCCCGACCACAGGCCCAGGACCGCCAAATCAAGCGACAGTTGGATTGTGCGCCAGCGGCGGGAATTCGTGAAGAGCGGGACAAACGCCGCCGCGAGAAGCACGGCAAGCGCCGTCATGCCCTTGGGCGTCCAGGCTGGCGGGTCGGCAACGCGGGTGGCGGGTGCAGGTGCGGTTGCCGTGTTGCCTTCCGCGGCTGCGGCAGCCGCGAAGGCGGCACGGGCATTGGCGATGGCCGCAGTGGAGGAGTAGGTGGCGCTTGCCACGGCGTCCACATGCTTTGTGGCCGCGTCTTTGGGCGAGAGCCCATTCCATGTGCGCCAGAGACCCGCCTCCTCAAGCATTCCGAAGAACATGGGCGTTTCCTCGTTTGGCAGCTTCGGGGCGACGGACGCCACGCGCCCACCCTCCACGCGCACCACGACAGGAACTGGTCCTGCATAGCCGGAGACGCCTGGCGCGAGCGCCGTCGAGTCGATGAGGAGCGTGTCGCCATCGGCACGGTCCGAGGCGTCCGGTTTCGCGTCCGATGCGGGTTGCCCTATGGGGCGCAGGGCATGGCCGAAAACCTTGCCCGAGTGCGAAATTGCGGCGGCTGCCAACAGCAGGAGACAGACCGCAAGACGGAACAGATGCGCAACAATACCGCGCCTCTTCCCTGCCGTCGTCCCAACGACATGCTTTTCAGCGTGTTCTTCGCTGCCGTGCGGGTCACTGTTGACAAGCGATTCTTTCATTGTGCCTCCGTCATTCGGGAAAATGCGTTGGTTCTTTTCAATCCGCGAGGGCGAAAACGGGGCGTGGGCACCACGCCGAGTCTGGGCGATGAGGCCGTCGCGGAACGCCATGAGGCCGCCCTGGATGAGAGTTTTGCAATTGCCTCCATAATACTATGCGGCGCAAAAGCGGAATTGCAAACGCCGCAAGCGTGAGTTCACGGAAAATGGCCAAAAGCAGCGATGTAGTCCAACTTTTGGCGTGCCCTGCTCTGAGCAGCTACGCCTACATATATTTCCGCAGAAAGGACATCAGCAGGAACCCGCAGCTGGCGAAAGCGCCGCCGTGGTTATGGCCGGCGAGCGCATGGTGCCTGACCTCGCGATGCCCCATTGCGGAGAGCGAGGCGGCCATCAGCGCGTTTTCCTCGGGGCGTCCCGGAATATCCAGGCCAGACTGTCCTGTCACCAGAAGCATGGGAGGCAAATCAGAGGCCAGATGGCAAAGCGGGGCATATTCATCAAATGCCGGACGATAGCGCCCGCCGTCCTCCCCGCGCGACTCGGCCTTGACCAGGAAATGCGTACACATCTGTCCGCTGACCAGCGCCATCCCGCGAATGTCGTGATAATCCAGGCCGTGACGTCCCAGGTATCTTTTATCCATTACGGAAATCGCCGCGAGATAGGCTCCCGCAGACATTCCTCCAACGAAAATGCGCCTCCTGTCCAGCCCCCATTTCTCCGCGTTCTGGAACGTCCAGGCGATGGCGGCGGCGGCATCCTCGATGTAGGCAGGGGCCTTGCAATTCGGGGACAGTCTGTATCTTGGCTCAATCACGGCGAACACTCCGTCATAGGCGGCCTGGGGACATTCCCGAAGATTCTCGGTCAGCCCACCGCCATGGAAGAAGACTAGCACGGGCGCCGGGCCGCCACCCCGGGGCACGCTGACGAGCAGTCTCTGCATGGGGTCGGCGGAGCCTGCCACATAGCGCTCCTCTGCCGTCATGTACGCACCGCTGTTAGGAATCTCCTGACCATCCCATTTCTCAAACATGAGCACTCTCTCCGCGAATGTTGCTAAAAACAAGACCGGCAAAATGGCTAGCCCTTCTGCCTGTACACAGAGGGCGGCGCATTGTATGTTCGCTTGAACTGTCTTTCAAAATAACTCACATTCCAGAAACCGCAATCAAGCGCCACCTTTTTTACGGAATCATTGGTGTTCAGGAGGAGACGGGAAGCCAACTTGAGCCTCTCGCAGATGATATAGTGCTTGATGGGCATATTGTACTTTTGGACAAAGACCCTGTTGATATGCCGTTTGGACACGCCGCACTGCCGCTGGATCAGGTCAATGACATTGTATGCGCAAAGGTTGTTCTCAAGCTGCTGTTCAATGATGTAGAGAAGTTCATTGATTTTGGCCTTCTCCCTGCTTTCGGCAAAAAAGCCGGATGCGTTGTGCCTCAAAACCTCGATGATCGCCAACAGCAGCTTAAGGTTCAGCGCATTGTACTGAAGAGAGCAGTATGGGGAAAAGCACATTTCAAAAATCTCCTTGAATATCGCGCGCGCCTGGTCATTCACCTCGACGACATATTCCCTCTCCCTCAACTCAAGCAGAAACCTTCTCATCGCGAAATCCGAGGTGCTCTGGAAATCAATGACCAGGGCAAAGCAGAGCGTATTTTCCATTGAGGTGCTTCGGCAATGCGGAATGCCCGCCGGTATCAAAATGCCCGTCCTGAGCGAATCATCAATCACCTTTCCAAAGCCATCGAAGGAATAACACACATCGTTCTTGATTGAAATGCCAAGTTCAAAGTAGGTATGACTGTGGGTATTGACGGAAACAGGAGTCTCATTCAACGTGAAATGAGCCTGGCGAAGATAGACTGCAAAGTCCTTTGAGAGCAATGGCATAGCCCTGGAACATGCCTCCAGCAGCTTCTGGTTACCGCCGAAGATCTCCTTGCCTCCGATTCCCAGACACAGGCTTTTTTCCGCTTTTCCAGCCATCACAACCTCTTTTTGCCAGGCAGTGCATTTTGGCACGGCACGCTGGCGATTCTAAAATGTGCTCGCCTTGCCCAGATTGCCGTTTTTCACCAGCCGAATGCCATCGACAGAGGCCTTTGCCATGGACAGGCAGGCATCCTCGGTGCTGCTGGCTATATGCGGCGTCATCACCACATTCGGCAATCTGCGCAAATCCCGATTCGGAACCTTGGAAATATATGGCTCATTGGCAAAAACGTCCAGTGCGGCAGCCGCCAATTGTCGCTGCTCCAGCGCATCATACAAAGCCGACTCATCGACCAATGCGCCACGTGCGGTATTCACCAGAATGGCCCCGCGCCTTATTTGGGAGATTCGCCTGGCATTCAGAAAGCCAATGGTCGAGGGAAGCAGAGGCAGATGGAGCGACACGACATCCGCCGAACTGACGACCGCTGCAAAATCCTGGCTGCAACTGGAGAAATAGGGGCATTCGCAATTTGCCACATCAAAGCACAATACGTTCATGCCCAGTCCCGCATTGGCGATTTTCGCCACCTTGCGCCCGATGTGCCCGCCACCGATGACGGCCAGATTCTTTCCTTTCAACTCCATCCCCCTGACAGGGCGCCACATCCCCCCCTTGACAGCCATAGAGCAATCCGCAATCCGCCGTGCGGCATCCAGCATAAGCGCAATGGCGCACTCTGCCACGGAGTCGTCCAGGACTCCTGGCGTATTCACGCAAACAATGCCCTTTGAGGCGGCTTTGCCGCTGTCTATGCCATCGTGGCCAACGCCAAAGCGGGCGATGACGCCGCCGCATGGCAAAGCCTCATACAGCTCGGAGACATACCTATCCACGCCGACAATGACGTATTCGGCCTTTTCACGGCGCACGGCCTCCGCCAATTCCGTTTCTCCACCCGAAACCCGAATGCATTGAAAATCAGGTACACTGCGAAAAAAGTCAGCGGCCTTGTCGTATTCCAACGCAGTGACAAGTATTTTATTCATGGAACATCTCCAGCGAAGATTTAGCCCCCATGGCCAGAAAACAGGTATCCATTCCCAATGCCACGAAGGCATAGCCCTGCTTTCTGGCCTCGGCCACCTTCTCGGGCGTGGGAACCACAATATGCTGTCCGGCAACTTTGCCATGCCTGCGGCAGGCATCCGCCACCCTGGCGCAAGCCTCCACAATGAGCGGATGCGCCGTCTGTCCAACGATTCCGTAGGAACCGCTCATGTCGTATGGTCCGATGAACACACCGTCCACGCCAGGGACAGCCAAAATCCCATCGATGTTTTCCACGGCCTCTTTTGACTCAACCATCACCATCACAATTCGCTGACCATCGGAATCGGCATACTTGTCAAAGTCCCGTCCCCAGCAATTAGCCCTCTGAAATGCGAATCCACGCACGCCTTTAGGCGGATAAAGGGCGGCGGCGACCGCTCTGGCGGCATCGGCCGCATTGTTCACCAACGGCACAATGACCCCCACCGCACCCAAATCCAAGGCTCGCCGAATATCCAGAATGTCATTTTGCCTGACCCGCACCAGCGGTTCGGCGCCACCCCCCAGCGCCGCTCGGCAAAAATCGCCAATGTCCTGTTCCGATGCCTCGCCATGCTCACAGTCCAGAGCAAGCCATTGAAAACCTGCCTGGGCCTGTATTTCCGCCACGGCTGGATGTCCGATTTGACACCAGCCGCCACAGCAAGGCAGTCCCCTGCGCAATGTCTCCTTCAATGAATATCTGCCATTCATTGGAAAAACTCCCTGCTTATTTCAAATTCCGCTACATTCTTGCCCAGGCGGATGACCTTCGCCCAGTCAAGACACTGCATGTTTTCATCATAGAACTGCCAGCCGAACTGCCTTTCCTCGCCGCCATCGCAGAATACGCCATTGCAGCAGAAATAGACAAGGCAAGGACCGTTGTCAATGACAATCTCGGCGGAGCGGATTCCCTGCGGCAGAACCTGGCTGTCGATGAGCAGCCTCCTCTCTGGCTCGTTCCAGCGAAGCGCAATCCTGCGTTCTGCAGTGAGCGAGACCTCAAAGCCCAGTCCGTTCTCATCCAGGGCATTAAGCCAGATGCCTGGCGTGTCGTCGCTGACCGCGATTTTGAAATGCAGAGCCTGGCTGTTCTGACAGTCGCCAGCCCCCTGTTTGCGTTGAGGCAGCGATGGCATCTGGCGGATTTCACCGCCTTGGCACCTGGCAATCACTTCCGCATTGCCTTCGGTGAAAAGCCCCTCTATGTACTCTTTGGGCACCTCGTGGACACGTGCCGTGCTCTTTTGCGTCTCCGAAAAGTAGATTTTGCCATCGTCTTCCAGAAAATCAGGATAGCTTATCCTGCTTGCCTTGGCAACGTCATAGAGAAAAACGCGAGGGGGCAGCCAGGCAATGGCCTTTCCCTCGGGCGTGTCCTTCTCCACGCCCCCGCACAGCCAGACAGGATTGCGGTCCGCGTAGGGACTGCGCTTGCCGCCCTTCTCGAAATACTCCCTGATGAAATGTCCGCCGTGATTATGAAACCAGTACAGATACCGCCCGTCCCGCATCTTCCAGATGAAATTCGCGGCGCGCGGATTCTTCGCCATCCTGCCAGAGGCGAAGCATTTGTAATGTGGCGTGTTCCAGGTGTGCCCGCCATCACGGCTATAGCATTCGACGGAATAACCGTCGATGCTACGGTAACTGGCGCAGATAGAGCCGTCCGTCAAAGTGACATAACTGTGTTCCTCCGAGATGGGGCCGCCTCCTGGAGGTGTCCGCAGTCCGACATCGCCATCTGGCAAGGTGAGCCAATTGATTTTGGCGGGGTCCTTTTCGGTAAGCAGATTATCGCTCATCAGTAGTGCGCCTTCGCTCTTCTGGTAGAAGCCATTTCCCATTTCGCCGACTTTGCTGAGCGGAAGATAGACGCGCCCTTCCAGCACAAAAGGCCTGCCCACATTCCAGAAAAAGCGGATTTTCCCCTGGAAGACATTGTCCCGGTCGCATTGGAAATTCCGAATCGGGATGTCATGGTATTCACGGCTCCAGGATTTGCCGTGGTCGTCGCTATAGCGGAACACATAGTGGCCCAGCGAGTCCACGCGGGTGTAGGTTTTCGTTCGGTCGTCGTGGTATGGAATTTCCCGCACGTTGTCCGAGTTGCGCACATAGAAGACATATATCCTTCCACCAGGCGTCTTGAGCATGACGGAATAGCTGTTTTCCACGGCATTCGGCTCCTCCAGCCGCACCTCCTGCTCCCAGGTGAGTCCCCTGTCGGTGCTTCGGAAAGTGGCCACATGCTGGTCCTGGCTTCCCTCGATATGCCTGGAAAGCGTCACACTGCACAGCCAGCTTCCGTCGTCTGTCTTCACGAGGTATGGCTGGTCGGCGTAGCCTTCGCCGACGATTGCCCGTCCCAACCGAATATTTCTCCAATCGCTCATTTGGTGTTCCTCTCAAAAAGCACACATGCCGTCAGCGCCTCCATTTTCAGCGTGCCCTCCCTCGCGAGAGCAGGGCGGGTATCGTCTGAAACGCAATAGGAGCTTTCGCCGCAGGATAGCTTCACCTCCTGCGGCCAGGGCAGGTAATTCACGAAAATCTGCGCAAATTCGCCATTCGGACAAATCCAGGCGGAAGTGAGCACGCTGTCGAATGCAATGCATCTGCTTCTAAGCCAGATGTCATATTTGCCGGTCTTGATTCCGATTTTCGGCCTGGCCATTCTGCCGTAAAGCAGTGCCTGCGGGCATTTTCTCCGGCAGGCATTGAGATTGCGAAGCAGGGTCAGCGCGGTCTCCTGGTCGGGCGGCTTGATGCTCCAGTCACCGTCATTTCCCCAATCGACAAGACCGTTTTCCCGCATGGGGACGGACAGCATCGCGCCGGTGATGAAGCTCCACGCTATGCGGAAAAGGAGGTCATGGGGGGATTTTTCATGGTCAACGCATTGGGTGAAATGCACCTGGTTGCCCATGAAATTCGTGGTGAAATGGTGGAAGACATAACTGTATGCAGGGATGGGTTCCTCCGCGAAATACATCGAGGAGCGTAAATCATTGAACGGGAGTTCACCCATGAAGCATTCGGCCGCGGCCCCTTCCGTGCCTAGCAGCATTTTGCTTCCTTCCGAGCGTATGGCGGCATTCAGTTCCGCCAGCAGGGAGCGCATGCTGTCCGTGGACCATTTTCCTGGAATCTGCGGGTGTCCGTGCCGGTTGCTGTAGCATAGGTAGTTGCAGCAGCCGAGATTCTGGTCAAAAAACTGCAGATAGTCAATGCCAGCCCTGGCCATCGTCCGAATCTGGTCACGAATGACCTTTCGGCAGTAGTCGGTTTCCGTGCAGAGATAGTATCCAGTGCGAATGCCGGCCATTTCGTTGACGCAGAGCGTTCCATCGGGGTTGGCGCACATCGCCGTCGCCAGATTCTCCTTCTCGAATTGCTCTGTGGCCTCGTAGTCGTTGGTGTAGCTTTTCAAGGTAAAAGCCGTGCCGGAACCGTACAAACCCAGAAGATGCCCTTGCCGATGAAGCTCCCGCGCGAAGGCGAGCATCGGTTCCTCGCCGCCCAGGGGAGGCCACACTTCCGGAGGCAGCCAGGGGCCATGACCGTCCCAGCGCATCAGCAGCGCCATGATTCTGCTTTGCAGTCGTTCGGCCATTTTCTCGACGTATGGCAGGCCGTTCACGTAAGGGAAATACTGGTTCGGCTCGGCCTTGATCGTGCCGTCGCCGCACACGGGATAGATGAGGGTGATGGGCGAGGACTCCGCCCATTCGGGAAAGTGTGGCTGGAGCATCGGTGCAAGTTCCTTCTCGACCCAGGAACGGTAGATTTCGCAGGGGGTAATCCAGTCGCCGCAAAAACCAGCCAGAACGTAGGCGAAAGGACACTCGTAGCTCTTTTCTGCGCCGCCGCAGAAGGTCTCCAGTCCCAGACGGACTTGAGTGCCCGAGACTCCTGAATACGAAATGCGCTTGGGCGCGCCACCCACGTCATGGGCCGCGAAATAGACTCCGTAGCCGTCGGCGTCCCAGTGCGCCATGAACTGCATCTGGCAACGGCCGGGGTAGTTGTCGATGTAGTATTCCGCGTCTTGGATGTCTGGCGGCGTGTATTTGCGCTTTTCGGGATGCCATATGATGCCGCCCTCACTGCGCGGATGCAGCAGGCTGCCCTCCGCGGGGATGGTGACCACGGGGATGTCCGACGTCTCCAGCCGCCAGCCGTCCGGAAAGCCGCTGCCGCTCCAGGAGATTTCAATCGTATTCTCTTCTACCGCGTCCAGTTTGATTTCCACGCGGAGCATTGGGAATTTCGCATGGTCGTGGAAACACAGGCGATTGCCCTGGAAGTCGATAGACTTGAAATCATCGCTGCTTACATAATGCAACTGATTGTTTGGCAGACGAAACCCCAGGCGAAAGGCCTCGAAACTCTCCTGGACAACCAGTCTGCCATGCATTAGGCCAGAAAGAATCGCCCCATTGGACGATGAAAAAGCCAGCGAGAATGCACTGCTTTTAAAAATCCAGTCTTCCTTGTTCACTTATCCGTCTCCACCAAAAAACCGTATGTCTGCCCGGCATGGACACGCCATTTCTCCCGTGACTTCAGGCTTCCCTTGAAGGGGCCGATGATAGCGTGGAGACGAAGGCCGGGCGGCAATTTCAATGCCCTTTCCCCGTCGGATTTCGCATGGAGGAAATATACGTCATTGCCAATCCAGGCAGGGTCGTCCGCCCCACAGTCATATATGAACACGCCGGCCTTCTCACCGATGAATCGATAGAGGAAATTGGGCAATTCAGGCAATGAGCTGAAATAGTGTTGCACCTCGCCATTTTTCCAGCCCACCACAAGAGGCCGCGCGGAATCGTCCCTGGCAAGGACCTCGCCAAATCCTTCCTGCGGGTAGAACACTGGCGTTACCGTGCGCCAACAGGACCATGCTCGTGCATCAAGATCATCGCTGAACTTCATTGACGAGGAAGGCTTTTCCATAGACATGGTCAGCTTGAGTCCCAGGAAATTCTCCATCCCCTGGACATCCGGGGATTGGCCGGGCAGATAGAGTCCGGCGGCATACAGCCAGACCACCGTCGCCTTTTCCCGCTGGAACCTTTGCATAAGGGCGACCCTTTCGGATTCGGAAAGAACCAGGCAGGGCATCATGATATACAACTTGTGCGCGGGGACCAGGCCTTCCTCCAACAAGTCTTCCACTAGAAGCTGCCGGTACGGCATGCCGGCTTCGTTAAAGCTACGTTGCATCTGCGTGTACGCGGCTACGTAGGGCGAGTCCATAAAGTGCCGACGCGCATAGTAAATGCCTTTTTCAGAACCCACGATGCAAACCTCTTTGGGAGTTGTTCCCTTGACTGGCGGGAGAAGGTCTATGCATTGCCCCTGCTCCTGGGCGACATCCAGGAGTATTTCTTCAAACCAGTTGCCAAAATCATACCAATAATGTGAAACATTCTGCGCCAGCATCATTCCAAACGCACGGTTCATCGCGCCGATGCTTTCGGAAACCGTGCTGTGTCGCCCCCAGACGAAGGCCTTTTCTCCGTTTTCCCGGTAGGAGCGGAAATCCTGTTCCACATAGACCAGCTTGTTGCGCAGAGAAAAGGTGTCCTGCGGATGGACAATCAAATCGGCGTCGCCTGTCATCCTGTAGCCGTATTTTGATGGTGCGCGTACAAAGTCCACGTAGGGGGACCGGGCGATTTCAACCACATAGTTGTGTCCGACATCCTGGTTGCAACGACGCGAGGGCATGTTGAACTCGACGTAGTATCCGTAATAGGCCCCTGCCATTACACCAGTGCCGAATTCCTCCTTGACGCTTCGGCATAGGCTGATTATGGCACGTCCCAACGCCCAGTTTCGGTATTCGAACCAGTCCATCAGCCTGCGGTCCTTGGCCGGATCCGCCAGCATTCCAAAACTTGACTTGTCGAAATCGGCTAGCACCGGCATCGTCAGGTTCTCGAAAGTCGTGCCTGGCATGCTCCACGCCCGGGCCAGTTCCGCGTCATCGTGGTACTTGGCGTGAAGGAATTCCCGGAATGCGCGGTAGTCAGCCTTGGAATATCCCGGCAAATGGCCAGGATAGTAATCCAGCGTATTCCAGAACCATTCCGAGTTACGGGATTCAGCCACCGATATGGCAAACAGTGACTTCCCCCAGTCCGACTTACGGGCATTTTCAGCCAAGGCCCTGATGCCAATGCGCGCATCCGCCAGCCATTTGTCCGACGCGAGAGCCTGCTTCTCCACATGGTTTGGTGCCGGAAATTTTCCGTTGGACCACTGCGTCCGCTCATCTGGATTTTTCTCCAGCCACCAGTTTGGCATGAAGCAATAGAGATTTATCATGATGCGTGCCTTGGGATTCAAATCCAACGCAACCTGCATCCTACGGTTCACGGCTTCGAAATCGAATTGATTTTCGCCAAGCCAGAACTCGTCAAATGACGCCTTCATTATGAGCACACGTGCCCCCGTCGAGGCTGCTTCCCGTGCGCGCCAACTCTCTTTCATCGGTGCTCGGCTAAATGTTCCAGGCAGGCAATATCCAATAGGAGAAAACGTCTCCTTGCCACATTGGAGCATTGGACGAGTGGAGCAGGCTGTCAGTCGAACAGGAGCCATTTCCCCCTTATGACTGCCTGTGGAGTCAATGGTACCGACGGGACGTTCCTCCGTCAATCTCACGTAGGGATCTTGCAGGAACAACAGCCCTCCCGGACTGTCGGGCATTTGGTATTCCACACGTATCTGTTCGCCTTTGGCCATTCTGCCATGCATTGTGACCGGCAATGCAAAGTATCTGTATTTGCCATCGGTTGTTTTCAGGGCGAAGGTCAAACTGGGCAGTTCGTGCAATGGAGGCCGCTTTACAACGGCTGTGAAGGCATTCTTTGTCATGCTCTTCAGTTCCAGGATTCCCACCGGACCGCTGAACTCATAGCCGAGACTGCCGGCCCAGGGAATGGCCTGACAATCCCCCAAAACCACAACTTCCTGGTCTATCGATGTCGGCTTTTCTTCTCCGTTCCCGATTTTCATACGCCACTCGGCATTGGAGTCCAGACGTGTGAGCCTGTCGCCTTGAAGCACAAAGGCATCACAGATAAGTCCTCCGTTCTGGGTGGCGTTACGCACCCTGAATTCAATGATGTTATAGCCAGGCTTGAGGTGTTCTCCAATATCATATTTTTTGGGGGTCGGCCAGTGTCCATTCCAACCAACGGTTTTCCCGTTGACGTATGCCACGAAACCGTCGTCGGCCGTGGCCAGAATTGCCGCTTCGTCAATTGGGGCGTCTGTCAGTTCGAATTCCCTTTTGAACCAAACTATGGTATTTTCGGGGCCGGAGCTGTTTTGGCACCAGATCCACTTGCCAACCCATTGGCTGGGTTCCATTTGCCTGGAATTCAAGTCAACCAGTTCCAGGCATGGCTGGCATTCGCCAGCGCCGGCAATCTGCAGTTCCGCCGTCATGGCCATCATGGGTACCTGGAAGTCGAAAGGACGGCCGTCGGCTTTCAGTGGCGTCCTGGAGATAACGCGGTAGTTCTTGTCCAGAAAGACGATGGAGGCCGGCAGCGCATTGTCTCCCAGCCAAGTGAAACGGTAGATTGCGCGTGGGCGCAATGTGGGCACCTCTACTTTCATGCCTCCTGAAAAAACATTCCCGTTCCCTAGAATGTTCTCTCGCGAGAAGGCCTGGATTGAGGAGAGACCCAGCTGGTTCACTACCCTGCCGCCCATGTGGCATAAGGATAGTTTCCTGATCTTGCCGCGCCAGTCCCCGTTGCGTCCGACCTCGAATATCACTCTGTGCGAGCGGCCATCCGGCACCACGGATTTGCGTATCAGCGAGGACACTGGTTTGCCTTTTTCCTCCCGCGTGAACGTCAGTTCATAAAAGCCAGGGGAATCGCTGGAGAGTTCGGCCTCGATTTGCTTGATTTCATCTGCATTCCAATTCAAGGAATCGCACTCAAAGCCCGGACTGTTGCCGCGTACGGTAAACGTTGGCTTGTATGAGAGGATCTTTGATGCTCTGATGGTGGTGAAGTTGTTGCAAAGGACGTTGCCGCCAATGTCCAATGAACTGATTATGCCAGGCAGGAACAGATGCACATTGCGCACCCATGCTTCGCCGCCTGGAATGAAGAATCGAAAGAGTCCATTGGCGGCTCCGTCCTTGATTTCATGGTAATACGCGCCAGTCCGCCAGTCGCTGGTACCCCAGGGAGTTTCTGCGTGCCCGTGGAATGTCTGCCCTGCCGCCTCATAGCGTATCATGGCCTTGAAGCCATTCCAGGCTGGGTCAGGAGAGGGGACGTCTTTCAGCCTGAACTCGTATGAGATTCGTATCTTTCTGCCGGCAAAACGCCCTATGTCCTCCACAGGGATATCCACCATGCAGTTTTTCTGCCGCTGTTCTCCACGCCCTCGAAGGTGCAGTGTGGGAATATTATCTTCCTCCAATACTTCCACCTGGCCGGTCTGCTGAAGCGTTTGCAATTCCGCACCCTTGAATGGAAGAACGTAGTCTATGCATTCCTGGCCAAAGGAGAGTCCCGCCGCCACCAGTGCCAAGCACACCACTTTTGCCATGACATACCCCCCTCACTGCTTTGCCGCATTGCTCAGGACGTAGCCGGTGAATAACGAATACCGTGCCCCTTCAACATAACCAAGCGACAGGTCACCGCCTGGCGAGGGAAAGCTTTTCAACTCCACAAAGGACTTTCCTTCCACATGTCCATCCTCAAAGCAGATGTTTGCCTTTCCCGTGATGTTTGGCATCGTATCCTTGCCGCTTTCGTATCTGGGGTCGGGCTTTCCATGTCTGTAGCTGAAATAGCGGTCAACCTTCGCATAGTAGGAACTAGGCCGCCCGTTGTCGGCGCAGAATATCGCCTGGCTGGGATTTTGCACGGCATTCCGTGTCCGGCAGTAGATTCCACCATCCTGGAACGTATTGGCTCCCGTAAGGTAAAGGTTGAGAATGTAGTGCGTGTATGCATATTTGCCCGCCGAAACCGTCCCAAAGGGCAATCCCTCGCTGGGACATACGAAGGTTCCCTTGTTCACGGTGCTTCCGCTATATTCGCATCCATATCCGGAGGAATACGGGTGCTTCAGGCCCGAATGCTGCACCCCAGAGAGAATCGCATACCAGGAGGCCGTGTTCACATCCTTTGCCCCCGCCCCACAGTAACCATTGATGATCCAGTCTTCGTTGTCATCGGAATACAAGGCACTGGCCAACCCTATGGTCTTCAGATTGTTGGCACAAAAAACCTGCCTGGCCTTCCCCCGCGCCTTGCTCAAGGCAGGCAACAGCATTGCCGCCAGAATGGCGATAATCGCAATCACGACCAGTAATTCAATCAAAGTGAAAATCTGAAGCCTTTTCATAAATCCTGCCTTCATCTTTTTTCAATTCACACAAATTAACCTTGTTGAGAAATCATGAGAATATTATACTGAACTCGAACGGAAACACAATATCAGGAAAAAGACAATGATAACACAAAATGGACATAAAGGGAATTCGCCCGCAAGTGCAACCTTCCTGCGGCCCAACGCAATTTTCCCGCAGGGCAGGTGAAGACGCGTCGACGCTACAGTCACACATTTCCCAGAAAAAAAACAGGAGGGCATTTGACATTCAGCAACAGTCATGTGTATCTTATAAAAAGGAGTTGTCCATTCCCCATCCAATGTCCAAGGAGGCAATTTCAAAACCACAGCCCACCCGCCTTCACGGCACGATGAAGCCATCGCTCCGTGAAGGCGGGTGGGATGAGAGTTTGGCAATTGCCACCAAGGACAGAGGCCTGGAATATGCATCCTCCTGCTTGGGTGAAATAGACTGATTCCCCCATGGATAACATTGGTTCTGAGGCGTTGCCAAATTCAGGAGAAAAACATGAAGACACTGCTCGTCAACGGAAGTCCGCGCAAGAACGGAAATACCTCGCTTGCCCTTGCAGAGGTGGCCAAAACCCTGGAGGCCGAGGGCATTGAAACCGAGATTTTCTGGCTTGGCAACCAACCTGTGCGCGGCTGCATCGCATGCGGTGCATGCAAGGCGGGGAAACTGAACAAATGCGCTTTTGACGATGACGTGTGCAATCGTCTCGTGGAGCGCTTTGCGACGGCGGATGCCTTCGTCGTCGGCTCACCGACCTACTATGGCCAGCCTGCTGGAGCGCTTTTGGCGGTGCTGCAACGGGCGTTCTTCGCAGGAGGCGGATATGTCGCAGGCAAACCAGCCGCATGCGTCGCCGTCTGCCGCCGTGGCGGTTCGACGGCGGCGTTCCAATGCATGAACATGCCTTTTGAGATGCTCAATTCGCTGATTGTCGGCTCTCAATACTGGAACATCGCTTTCGGACGCGAGGAGGGACAGGCCGTAAAAGACGCAGAGGGAATGCAGACGATGCGGACGTTGGGGAAGAACATGGCCTGGCTGCTCAAAAACCTTCACCGCGACGGGGCCGTGCCACGTCCTCCTCAAGAGCCGTGGCAGCCGATGAACTTCATTCGCTGAATGACCAGGGCGGCAGCGCCGTCAGCATAACGCAGGGAACCCGCACACGGTGACGCCCCTTGCGAGTTCCCTGGGAGCCCTATGCGCTTTTCTGCGGATATCAAATCGCAGAAGGGATTACGTAGAACTGCCTTTTGATGCTTTTCTAGCGCGTCTTTCCTCCCGCATTCTCTCCTTTTCCAGCGCCTTGAGGCGGTTTTTCTCCTCGGTGCTCATATATAATTCAGGCTTTTCAATCAACTGAACACCTGGCCCCTCCAGGACACTGCGTCCATTCCCCTGCTTTTCCAGAGAGATGCGTGTGGGAATACGCTCCTGGAGACGCTCGGCGTGCGTAATGATGCCCACCAGTTTTCCGTTGCCCTTCAGTTGAGAGAGCGTGGTCATGGCCTCCTCAAGTTCATTTCCGTCCAAGGTGCCGAAACCTTCATCCAGGAACAGACTGTCGATGCTGAGTTTTTCGCCGACCATGCTGGCAAGCCCGAGAGCCAGCGCCATGGAGACGACGAACTGTTCGCCACCGGAAAGGTTTTTGCTGCTCCTGACGTCACCGCCGAGCTGGTTGTCCACGACGTCGATTTCCAGTTTGTCATTACCGTCGTGAAGGCAGAGCAGATACCTTCCCTGAAGCATGTTCCTCAATTGGTCGTTGGCCTTGCCAAGCAATGTGTCGAGGGTGAAAGACTGCGCCATTTTCATGAAGTTCTGTCCGCCAAGCCAACTGTCAAGCTGCTCCCAACGTCTCGTGTTGAGGTTTGCCTCCTCCCATTTCTTTTGCAGGTCGGCGGTCAGGTCCCTGTTTTTTTTATTTGCGTCAAGCACCTCTTTGAGGCGACCGGCTTCAGTGTTGAGAGCCGCCTGCAGGTTCTGCAAATCCCCCTTGGCCGTTTTGGCCTGCTCCGCCTCGAAGCCTTCAGGCAGGAGTTTTTGGTTCCTGTCAATCAGCTCATTCAACTCCTTCATGCGTTGATTGAGGGCTTCGCGATGGCTGGCCAAATCGGTTTCCTCTTTCACCAGTGAATTCAGTTCCCCCTGTTCAAGGCGGGTGTCAAGGTAGCGTGGAATCGTGAGGTCATTTACCTTCAGGGCATCGTCAAGAGCCTGTTGCTTTTGAGCAAATTCATTTGCTCGCTCACTAATCCTCCGGGTCAATTCCGCAATGCGCCTTTCATGATTCGCGACATTGGCGGTTGCCTTGGTCAGATTCTGGGTGGCCTTTTCCTTCTGCGCCGAGATTACCCCGATTTCCTTTTGCAAGGCGTCGCGCTCATCGGCGGTTTTTCTGTCCTGGTACTTTTCCCTGCGCTCCCTGCTCTGTTCATCAAGTATCCCGCTTTTCTCCCTGAGGCGTTCGTTGGCCTCCCCCTGCGCTTCCTCCTTGCCATTCAGTTCACCTTGCCTGCCTGCCAATACGGCCTGCAATTCCCCCTGTCTTTTCTCGAAGCCATTGGCAAGCGCCTCCTGTTCAGCGAATTTTTCCCTGCGTTCAGAGATGGCGGCGGGAAGTTCGCCTTTCCCATCCCAGGCGAGGGAAAAGACCGCCAGGCTCTCCTGGAGACTCTGGACTTTGAGCGCGAGCCCATTCTCCTTTTCCTCCCTTTTCGCGAAGTGCTCATCATATTCCGTCTGCTTCTCCAAAGCATTGTCTTTGGCGACCTGAAGCGTTTCCCGCGCGGACTGCAACTCGGCCATCGCCATCGCCTGGTCGTTTTTCGCCTTGCCTTGCTTCTCTGAGGCTTTTTGGGCCGTCTCGTATTTGTCCTGCTCCTGCTTAAGCAGTTCGCTTGCCGACAGCAATTCCGAAGATTGCTCAAACTGCTTCTGGCGATACGGATGGTGCAGAGCGCCGCAAACGGGGCAGGGCTTGCCCTCCTCAAAGGTCTCCAGCACCTCGCGTGGGCGCAGCGCTTTGAGGATTGCAACGATATTTGCCTGTTTCTCCCGCGCGACTTTCAGAGCCTCCAGGGAATGCCCATCCAATGCGGCGGCCAAAGCCCTTTCGGCGGCATTCAGCGCCTGTTCGGACTTTTTCCAGGCCTGCTCCTTTTCTGCCAGCCTGGCTTGCGCGTCATTCAACTGCTGTTTCGCCTGCTCCAGTTTTTTACCCTTGGATTTCTCAGCCTTTTGGCAATCCACCAAATTTTTTTTCGCCGCATCAATAGCCTGAAGTTCAAGATTCCATTCGGCCGTTTTCACCGCCAAATCTTTGTCCTTCTGGTGCTCCTTCAGATAGACATCCGCCTGGCCCTTTTGCTTCGTGAGTTCGTCGATTGCTTTATTCTGAAGGTCAATTTGCCCAAGAATGCTCTGCTTTTCCTTTTCCAGTCTTTGGCACAGTCTCGTCTCTTTCTCGGCATCGACCTTCAGCCTGGAAATCTCCTGGTCAAGGGAGTCTATTTGCTTCAAAAACTCCTCACGTTCCTGCTGTTTTTTCTGGCAATCCAGGAATGCCTGGTTTTTATTGTCGCTTTCGGCACGAGCGTTTTTCTGGATGTCCTGAAGTCCAGGCAGTTCGTTTTGCAAAGTTTCGCGTTCATCCGTATTCTGCTTCTGGAGCATGCGGATGCTTTCAAAGGCGTTATAAGCCTCCGTCACCTTGGCCGCCGTCCTGGCGGACTCCAGTTTCGGACGTTTGGCCTCAAAAGCCTTTTCGGCAGTTTTCAGTTCGTCGTCCTCCTGGGTGAGACGCGCCAATTGCCCATTTGCATCCTGGAGCCTGGATGCGGTGGCAAGCTGTTCCTCCAAGGTTTGCAACTCCTGTCTGACCCGCGTAAGCGCGGCGTTGATTTCGCCCAGACGATTTTCCTTCCGGTTTATCTCCGCCTCCGGCAGCGTCTGTGTTTGCATCGCTTTGATCTGCGTGGAAAGGCTATTGGAACCATCTCTCGCCTCCTTGCACTTCCCCTTGATTTTTTCGCCTATTTTGGTGTAAATCTCCGCGCCGGTGATGCTTTCAAGGATGGTGGCGCGCTTGTCGCCTGTCTCGTTCAGAAAGGCGTTGAATTTCCCCTGCGCCAGCAAGATGACCTGCCGGAACTGGACAAAATCCAAACCCAGCAATTCCTTTATCTTGAGTTTCTTAAGGGAAGTGTTATGGGCGATTTTCTCATCGCCGCACTGAAGCCAACTGTCAGCGAGGCCCTGCGCATATTCTCCCTCCCTAGGTCCTTTTGAAGCGCATTTCAAGGATGAATGGGCGACATAGATTTTGCCATTGAGTTCGAATTCAAGTTCCGCCATGCACTCTGCGGTATGACGGCTGGCAAACTCCGAACGAGTTTCACCCATGCGGTCGGTCTGATCATAGAGGGCGAAACAGATCGCGTCAAGAATCGTGGATTTCCCGCTGCCAGTCTTGCCGACGATGGCAAACAGAGGATTGTTTTCATACGCAGGGTTCAGAAAGTCGATTTTCCAGGTTCCGTAAACGGAATTGAGGTTTTTGATAGTGAGTTTCCGTATTTTCATCTCATTTCTCCTGTTTTTGTGGCTTCTCAATCAATCCTTCCGCTCATCCGCCTCTTCACATTCCGTCCAGACATTCTTCAACTGAACTCTATACCACTCCAGGTCTTCGGGGGCCAGGGCGTTCTCCCCGCTATCCAGCTTATTTTGTTTCAGGAACTCATCAAACATCTTCTCAGGGTTCATTTCCTCGATGGTCTGGTGATGCCTGGTAATGACGGACGGATTGGCGGACTTGTTCTTGCAGAAGACCAGATCCAGCTTGGAGTCATCGCCCAGAAACATCTCCAGGTTCTTCTTCAATTCCCCTTGAAACACGCCAGTGTTCTGCACAGCCACCCACAACGGGGTGGTTTCTCCTGCAGCCTCCTGCTCCTGCTGCAGTTTTGCCAATTCCCTCTGAAGCTCCTCAACGGTTCCCTCGCGCACGGCCATGCGGCAAATCCGCGGAACCTC
>JAFRLP010000481.1 GCA_017431185.1 Victivallales bacterium
AGCACGGTGTCGCCCGGCTCGATGAGGGCACCGTAGGCGGCCGCGTTGGCCTGGCTGCCGGAGTGCGGCTGCACGTTGGCCGCCTCCGCCCCGAACAGTTTGCAGGCGCGCTCGATGGCCAGGGCCTCCGCCTCATCGACATGGACACAGCCGTTGTAGTAGCGTTTGCCTGGATATCCCTCGGCATATTTGTTGGTCAGCACGCTGCCGGCGACCGACCGAACCGCCACGCTGGCGAAATTCTCGGAGGCGATCAGTTCCAGGCCGCGGTTCTGGCGGGCCTGCTCACGCTCCACAATGGCCGCGATTTCGGGGTCGGCGACACGCAATGCCGCCGTCTCGTCCCAGGACTCGTTCTCGACCTTGAGCAGGCGCCGGCTATGGCGGGCCTCTTTGCTGTAGGGGGTTTCGAGCCAGGCGCGGACTACGGCGATGAACTCCTCGTCGCTCTGTCCGTCTCCGCCAGTGACCAGCACATTGGAGTCGTTGTGCTCACGGCTTTTGCGGGCCAGCGTGGGCGTGGCGCACAGGGCGGCGCGCACTCCATGGAAGCGGTTGGCCACGATGGACATTCCGATTCCGCTGCGGCAGATGAGGATGCCGCAGGTGATCTGGCCGTGAATCAATGCATCCACCATTTTGACGGCGTAGTCGGGATAGTCGTCCTCGGGGTCAAGCGTGTATGGTCCGAAGTCCACGCCCTTGGCTCCAAACTCCGCCAAACGGGAGAGAAGGTAGTTTTTCTTCTCCAGGCCGCCATGGTCAGTGGCCACGCCAACCACCACAGGTTCGCCTGAGGATTGCCAGTCTTTCAGAATGTCCATTGCTCTGTCTTTTTGCTTGGGAAATGACTCCATAACGAAACGATGCAACCATAATGTACTACCTATATCGGGAAATTCAATGCGGTGATGCGGCTTTTTTTAGAAGAAAAATATTTTTTTTAGCAATTTTTGACTTGCAATTCAGGAAAACGTAGTTATCTTAATATCCTCTACCATTCTAGAAAGCAAGGAGGAATTATGAATAACAGGGGCACGACTGCCAGACCGTCGCAGGAGCCTCAATCGAATATGCCGCGCGAGCGTCTGCTTCGCCTGGGGGCCGATGGACTGTCCAACGCCGAATTGCTGGCCATTCTTCTGCGCACGGGCTACCATGGCACGCCTGTCACGGAAATGGCCGAAAGCATTCTGCGCCATTTTCACGGCGACCTTCGGCTGCTTTGTGACGCCACCGTGGAGGAGTTGTGCGTCCTGCCTGGCATGGGACGCACCAAATCCCTGGAACTGAGCGCCGCGTTTGCCCTGGCGCAGCGTCTGGCGCGCCAGAAACTGGAGGAGCGCCCTCTGCTGGCTTCGCCGCGTCACGTCGCCCAAATGATGTGGGGCGTCTTTGCCAATGTCCAGCAGGAGGAGTTCCATGTGCTTTTGGTGGATACGCAAATGAGACTGCAACGGGATGTCCTGGTGACGGTCGGCCTGGTGAACCGCAGCCTGGTGCATCCGCGCGAGGTGTTCCGTCCCGCCATCCGCGAATCCAGCACGGCAGTGCTGCTTTGTCACAACCATCCCAGCGGACATGCCGAGCCTTCCAGCAATGACCAGGAGGTGACGGACACCCTTGTTCTGGCTGGCGAAATCATCGGCATACGCGTGCTGGACCACATTGTGGTCGGCGGGATGAATGATGACGGCAGGGTCAATTATTTCAGTTTTAAGGAAAACGGCAGGCTGGACAAGGGAATCAAGGGACGGCTCGACTCGCGGGCCGTCCAGGCAAAGAATTGACCTTGGGCGGGGAAATGTGGCTTTCCTGTGCTTTCTTCCGCCCCGACAATATGTCAATAGAACAGCCTAGGCGGGAGGCCTTCTCCAGCCAGGCCATTGCTCTGTCCCATATTCCTTTTTCCTGGCAACGGTCAGACAGCATCAGGCAAATACCGGCATGACACCGTTGTTCAACACCATTTGTGCGCATAAGTTGTTCGCAGCATTTTTCTGCCTCCATAAGTTCTGTGTGGCGGTCTCCCGCCTTTTCCAGAAGAATGAAAGAATACATCGGATGTTCTGGAGTATTCTCCAGCATTCTTTGAATCTTGGTCAGGGTTTCTGTTCGTTTCTGAAACAAGTGCTCTTTTTCATATTGACACGCCAGGGCATAAAGTACTTCTATCGACTTGTTTTTGGGGAGGAAGTCCGAAGGAATTTTCTCTAAAAACGTTTCCCGTGTGGCAGAGGGTATATTCCATTTGGGCGAGCTTAGTATCTTTGCCATTTCCTTCCAATGTGAATCAGGGGAAAGACGCCTCTCCTGGCATTGTCTCTCTCGACAGTCTAGCCATAAACTCCATATCCTTGTCAAAGGGTGAACTGTGGCGTTTTGCCATAGTTCACGACTACCACCTGTTTCCCAGTAATTTAGATTGGCCAGGAAAAAGAGTAGTTTGTCCGTATTGCTTATGGAAAAGTTGGCGTTCATCATATCCAGTGATTTGTCCAGAAAGCGAATCGCGATGGCCGAATGTCCTGCCCAAGTCCAGGCATCGGCCTGCAGAAGGGAATCAAGAAGTCCACTTGAGTGCTGCAAAGTTTGGTTTTCCGCCCATGTTTGGGCTTGCTTTTCCAATTCAAAGACATCTGATGCCGACAGGAGGTCTCGCTCCCAGGGACGCTCTCTGGTGCATTCTGGAAACAGGGTGCAAAGAATCTCCAGCTCTTGCTGGTTGAACATCCCTTCGCAGGTGTCCAGGAACACACCGCAGAGCAAAACGTTCATGGAGGCATTCCTGCGGATTTGCACAGTCAGATGACGAGGACCTCGCACTGCAAAGCGTTTATAGATTCCAGCGCCGAACCAGCGCAGGGGCACACTGGCCAGCAGTCGCCCTTTCTCCAGAATGCAGACAGTGTAGGCACGATTGGACTCGTAGTAGAAACTGTCATTGGCAAAGTAAAGCGACAGAACATGATGTCCATCTGGTATGTCGCATTCCATGACCAGATGGGGGCCGTTTCCTATGGGATATTGCTCTCCGTAGTCATCCCTGTTCGCGGTAGTTCTTGTCCGCAGGTGCGGATTCCAGAGGGCAGCCGGATCAGGAGAGTTGCGGCGGGTTACCCACAAACGACTTTTCTCCTTTGGGTCGGTTGTCTGGAAACGGCAGTGCAGGTCAAAGTCGGGATGGGAATATCCAACATGGTCAGTTTTGCCCTGTTGTGCGGCCAGAAGCTGGTATTGGCGTCCAAAGCGCATAGGCCAGTCGCCATGGGTCATTCGGTCTTCCTTCAAAGGCTGCAATATCTCTTCGCGTTCCTCATGCCAGGGTATGTCTTTCAGTTCCCATATCCGCTGGCAGGCGCATTGCGCCTCTCGTCGATGTGACTGCACTGGTGAAGTAGTCAGCAGCATCTGGCGAGCAGCGCTGGCGCGTGTCAGCGCCCCAATGGCCTCATTGGCGTCGCCGAGTAGGAGCAGTGCCTTGGATGCCAGTGCAACATCCACGTATTCTCCTGTTTGACGTCCAGCCTGCTCCAAGTCTGAAATAGCCTTGGAAAAACTTCCTTCCCCCATTAGCAGAAGCCCTCGGAGATAGGCACGGCGTTGTTCTAGTTCAGGACAAGGATGATGTAGGGCAAGGCAGGTCAATCCCTTGGCAAACCTTCCTTCCCGGAAGTACGCAAGCGCGGCCTCCTGAAGGAGCATTTCCTTCCAGAATTGACATGTTTGCGTTTCCGCCAATCTTTCCAGGGCATCTCCCGACCCACCCTGGGGTGTCCAGCTTGGCGCAAGCGCCTGGCAATATCTTTCGGCCATGGTTTCGGCCCGGAGGTTGTCCAAAACTGCATCAGGGTTTCTTTCGGCAATGGCAAGACCAAGGGTTTGAAACAGCTGACTGCATTCCTTGGGTTGAATGGGGAGGGCTACCAAATTCAATTGCCGTTGGTTTTCCAATAGTTTTGCTCTGCGCTGGAAACAGCGGTCTTCGCCTGTCGAGAGTGCTCGCAGGCACAATGCGGTTGCCTTCGAGTGTTTTCCCGCCGTCAATAGTCTGGCCGCGGTACGACTCGCAAGGCCGCGCATTCCTGGAAAAATCTCCTCCATGGCAAGCTTCCGCAAGGATGTCTTAAGGTCAATGTCCATTGTTAGACCGTCTGAGTCCTTGCTAACACGCTCCAAGATAGCATGAAGTTCCTCCGCAGGTCCGTCCAAGTCCACACGGTTGACAAAGTAGACGGGGCGTCCAGCCTGACGCAGTGACTGCCGCTTTTGCTTTAGTTTGATTTCCGCTTCAGCCTGCCAGGACTCCTCTGCCCCAGCCCAGTCATTGACAAGAAGTTGTGACTGCCCCAATAGGGCATTCGCCTTGGCCAGCAAGGGGAGGGGGAGTTCCTCGGTTGTTGTGACAAGTTGCTTCAGGTTGGCAATGGCGACTGGATACTCTCCCTTGAGGAAACGCACATGTCCTTCCCAGAGGAGGAGATCGGCGTGGGAGACGTCGGGCGGCGGCTGTATCTTCCATTGTTCAATCAACCTCAATGCCTCACCCGTTGTCTTGGAGTCCAGAAGGCCTGTCATCAGTGTCTTGGAGTCCAGCAGAGCATCGGAAAAGCAGTTTTTTGCGAAAAGAAAAAGCAACGGCAACAGCGTGACCAGAAACTGGAGGCGGATTACACGAATCGTCGTCGCCATTCACAACTCCTGCGACTGGTGTGTCCTCCAGAGGAACCATTTCTTGTAGGGGACAACTCTTTTGTGGCCATCTTCGTCCCAGACCTGTACAGCCTCTTCCTTGCCATTACGCTTGTTGGTAAGGAACTGTAGCCCTTGGTGAGGATAGAACATGCATTCGAAGCCGTTTTCTTTTTTTTCATCAAATAACGATGCCAAATCCATGTTTCCACCATCTTTTCCGTCAAAGGTGATTGCCAAATAGAGTCGAAGAGGCTTCCATTTCAGGAATCCTATATTGACATAGCGATTGTGTTGCGTAATACAGAAGAAATTGGAATGTTTGGCCTCTTGAATGAGTGCTTGGCCTGACCACATATATGGTAAAAATTCAATGTTCTTAAAGCTCATCTCGTATTTCCCAGTTTTTAATTTGTAAAAATAATCTTCCTCTTTTAATAGTTTTTGAATGATATTATACGTTTGTTCGCGATATTCTTCATTTTCAGGCATTGCTCCAGGAAGGGGAGGGTCTTTTCGTTGAAATACTTTGATGGGAGATGCGTTGGGGCTATTTGCTTGAACAATCCGAATCTCTTTTGCAAAACCGTTTTGATAGAGGAATTGCAAGAGCCGTCCAGGCAAAATCTCTTTAAAGATTAACTCCCTGACTTGTACTGTCCTCCCCAGATTTTCCTGTTGTGCAGCTTCCCTGATTTCAAGTGATGTTTGGAAAGAAGGGAGGCGAAGTGGAGTGTTTTTTGAATTGTATCCATGGGTTTCCTTTTGAAAATGTTCATCCAGTAACATGGGATACACGACAGTTGCAACAAACTTGAATTCCGGAACATCTGATGCGCATTTTGTTGCAATGCCAATGCAAAGAAAACAAAAAGTGAAAAAATTATGATGAATCATGTTTGTTTCCTGTCGTCTTTATTATAAATCATTATTACATTATTTTTTTTCAAAGATGCTTACTTAACTCAAAAGGCATGTCTCCCTGGTATGCAACATCGCAACCCATCAGAGTGCCAAACCAAGTTCCTCTTGCGCCAGGCAGTGAGGTGATTCCACAGGCTGCGCCTGCCTCAAGGGCAAGGGTTGTACAATTGCGGCTTGACGGCAGTGTCCAATGAATGAGGCTTGTCGAGCCTTTGGTGACATCGCACAGGGTGCCAAGGCGGTAATC
>JAFRLP010000482.1 GCA_017431185.1 Victivallales bacterium
AAAATTCCTTGTTTACATATCGATGCGCTTCTCCAGCTCGCTTTGCCGTCCTTCCGATGACGCAATGGGCTGGACGATTTCCGACGGCGGCAGCTCTGGCAGCGTGGCTTTGCGGTCGGCGGACAGACCTCCCTCGCCTCCCCACAGCACGACCGTTCCAGTGGAGTTGGCGGGACGGCAGACGAGTTCATCGCAGCCGTCTCCGTCAAGGTCGGCGGCAGTCAGCAGGGCGGCCTCGATGGGGAGGTCGGTGAAACGGTTCCACTCGAAGCTGTGCCCCTCTTGACGGAAGACGCAGACACAGTGGTAGTTCGGCATGGCGAACGCCAGGGACGGACGCTCCCCAGGCGCGAACCGCCCGCAGCAGACATCCTCCGCGAAGGGCGTCGGGATGCGGATGTGGCGGTTTTCGGAGTATCCGTCTGCGCTTCCGAAATAGATGTCAGTCGTAGCGAATGGCGCAGCCATGTCGTAGTATCCAGCCACCACCAGGTCTGTCCAGCCGTCCCCCGTGAGGTCGGCGGCCAGCCCTGCGACCGCCCCCTGTCCTGGGAGCGCCGCCAGCCGTTGCCCATCCAGTCCATAGACGTAGCTCTCGGCGGACTCGTGGTGGTTTTGGCAGTTGGCGAACACCAGGTCGAAATGGCCGTTGTGGTTCAGGTCGAACTGGTGAATTCGCTGAAGCACACCCTTGCGGGAGACATACAGGTTCTGCCCGCCGTTGCCGAACTCGCCACGGCGGAAGGACTCAAAACCTTCTGTAATCCAAGTTTTCATTTTATTCCACTATCCTCGAACAAGGTCAGTCCCTCCCATTTTTCCCGTGGCTGGACTTTTCCGCAGGTGAGCCAGACTACTCCGATGATCACGTTGAAGACGATGATGGGCAGTCCCAGCCAGGTAAAGCTCAAGGCGCCAGGCTGCGTCTGGCAGCAGCGGTTGCTGAAAAAGGCCCAGACCCAAAGCCCCATCCCCACTCCCAGAGGCAGCGTGGCGGCCAGAATCCCCAGCGTATCCGTGACCCGTCCCAACCGTTTTCGGAAGGCCAGCCACAACAGGAAGATGGCGAGTCCCGCTCCCAGCCAGGGAAGGGCCAGGCTCCATCGGATGGGGCCAGCCCATCCGAAGTCCGTGGCGGCCAGCCCCTTGGCAACGGCGTCCTTCCAGGCATTGCAGTCGCGGGTGCTGAGCCAGTACCAGGCGATCATGGCGAACTTGAGCCCCCACAGCAGCCCAGCGGTGACCCAGACCAGCAGCGTCTCCGCCTTGCGGGAAAGCACGGCATAGACGAAGGCGGGGATGGTGATGGCGTCAAAGGCGTTGAAGATGGTGGATGCCTCCACAACGCTCTGGCGCAGGATGTCCGCCGAATAGGCGATGAGCAGCCCCAGCCCGCAGGAGAGCGCACCGATGACGATGGTGGCGACACGGGTATATGCGACCTGGCGCTCTTCGCTCAAGGCGGCATTGATATGCCGCAGATGCAGCTCCTTCAGATAGACCGTGGCCATGCTGTTGAAGACCGAGTTCAAGGTCGAGATGACCGCCGCCAGCATCCCCGCGATGACCAGTCCTGGGATGGGGGAAGGCAGCTCCGTCACGATGAACTGGAAGAGGGCCGTGTCTCCGCTCCTTGCCTCCAGATGGTGCTGGTGGTAGTAGGAGAACACCAGCAGACCGATGGTCCAGAGGATGATCACGGTGGGGATGGTCAGGCAGGTGTTGGTCACCTGGGTCTTGACCGCGTTTCGGTAGCTTCCGCTGGCCAGAAGCCGCTGCACAGTCATCTGGTCGGAGGCCATGATGGTGATGGGGGAGAGGAACTGCCCCAGCAGAAGCAGCCAGAAGGAGAGCCGCACATACGGGTTGAGAAGGTAGAAGTCCGCCCTGGCGAACTCGGAGAGCCCGTGGCCGTGCTGGAAGGCGTATGCGATGCATCCAAACAGCCCGCCGTCAACCTTGAGGAAGAGCGCTCCCAGAATGCAGAACAGCCCGCCGATCAGCACGACGAACTGCATCACATCCGTCCAGACCACGGCTTTCAGTCCGCCTGCGCTGGTGAAGGCGATGGAGATGCCGCCGCAGAGCAGGATGGTCAGCCAGCTCGGCCACCCCGCCGCCCCCTCGAATATCTTGCTGGTGGAGAACAGCACCATCCCCAGATAGATGAGCCGCAGGTAGATGGTCATGGAGGCCATCAGGGTGCGTACCGCAGGGGAGTAGCGTCTCTCCAGGTACTCGAAGGGCGTGAACGCCCCCAGGCGGAAATAGAAGCGCATGAACACCATGCAGGTGAAAATCGTGAATACGGGGTAGAGCAGCGACAGCACGAACATGGTCAGTCCGTGGTTGTAGATTTCCCCAGGCACCATAACCAGGGAGAACGCCGACAGCGCCGCCATCAGGCAGGAGATTCCCAGCGCCAGATACGGCATCCTCCCGCCGCCCAGCATATAGGCACGGCTGTCCTTCTGGCGGCCTGAACACGCCACTCCGATGACCACAATGGCCACCAGGTACGCGACAATCGCCAGATAGTCCGTGGTGTGAAGCGAGGTGGAGAGCATGGGAGCCGTCAGCGCACAACTCGCACGTTGGCGTGGTTGTAGTAGGCCGTGAATTTCTTGAGGAAGTTGCCGTCCGCATCGCAGGCCTTGTCCAGTTCGTGGATGCCCAGGGCGGCGACGTGCCCGTCCAGGAACAGCACGTTGGTCTTGTCGGCATGGCGCAGGCTCAGGCCATCGTCCTGCTTGTTGCAGGCCGCGACTTCTCCTGGGAAGGAGGCTAGTACTTAATTGAATTAATCTGAATACACATTTTGAAGAGCTTTTTGGTTCAATCAAGCATGCTTCTATGTAAACAAATTAAATCAATTAAGTACTAGGGCGGTTGTTTGCCAACTGTCCACCAGCAGGGGGAAGCCTGACTGCTGCTTGACACCCGTTGTGAAGATGCACCGATAGCCGTAGGTCGGCCCGTAAGCGTCATTATATCCCTTGGGCACCACCCAGGGGTTAGTCCCATACACAGAGGGCAGCCAGACGGGGAACATATTGTACGCCATGACAATCCTCATGTCGTTGGCGCTTAAACGGGTGATTTCACACTTGCTGGAGACGGCGGGGCAACGGATGGCCGGGGTTTTCTTGGGCAGATAGCCGTTCCACATCAGCGCATTGCACCAGTAGTAACGGTAGGGGTAGGTCCCCTCCCTGTCGGCAGACGTGATGCCCGCGAAGAGGGTTTGGTCGTTGTACCCAAACACCAGGCCCGCGCTGTCATCGACGTACATCGCGATGGCGGTGCCGCACTGCTTCTGGTTGCTTACGCAGGCAATCGCCCGTGCCTTCTGACGCGCCTTGCCAAGCGCTGGAAGAAGCATCGACGCCAGGATGGCGATGACGACCAGCAACTCAATGAGGGTGAAACATCTCTTGTTCATGGATAGTTCTCCTTGACTGTTGCAGAGGGTGTGGAATCTTCTCACGTTCAGAAACTCAAAAATTTTCCAGAAACTGGGGAATGCCGCCCTACTCCCCTTCGGGAGGCCGCCAGAGGGCGGCCCGCCCTTTGACGGGGACTTTGCGCCAGCCGAGTCGGGCCAGCAGCTTGTAGAGGTAGTTTGGACGGACGGGATGGCCCAGGCGGGACTCCAGCGCCGTCTGGAGTTCGGCGAAGGCGGCGCCGTTTCCGTTGTGTCCCAGCGGCGCCAGGATGGCCTGCGCGTCATCCATCGACAGGAGGGAGTGTCCCCGCCCCCTGCCTGTCGGCTGCTGCGGCGTCTGGCTGGTGCGGAAATGGTGGATAAGCCGATCCACGGAACTGGGGGAGACGCCGAAGAGCTCGGCGATCTCCTCTCCTGTCAAATTGTGGAATGCCTGAAGCATTACGACCAGGCCAGCGACTTCGGGGGAATGGAACCGAATTCCAGAGCTGTCCCGTCTGGCCCGTTCCAGCTGGCTGTCCGTCCAGACGGCGGGGCGTCCCTTCCGCGATGCGGGGGCGTCCCGCGTCAGGTCATGGAGGAGTCTTTCCCCCATGAGCCGTGCCATGGCACTCACGCCCAGGTGGGTGTTGAGCACCACGTGGACATCCTCCTGGGAGCCGTTGCAGATGCAGTCGAGGATCTGGCGGTGAGCCTCCTGTGTGAAGGCGTAATACTCCTCATGCCCCGCGAAACGCTCCGCGGCGGTCATGTCGTTGGGAAAAGTCACCATGCTCACAAAGGAGAAGAGGTGAATCAGCAGATTGTCATGGGAGAGTCCGACCAAGGCAGTGTGGAATGCCGCGTCCAGCTCCGCGAAGCGCAGGAAATCCTTTTGCCTGCCAGCCTCGTCCAGCTTTTCGAGAATCTCCTCTGCCTGGCGGCGTTCCTCGCCCGTCACCCGACCGTTGGCCATCCTGGCAGCCTCGTGCTCGATGAAGAAACGCAGATAGCGGGCAATGCCCAAATCCGCTTCGCTGTATTCCACGAAGGCATAGCCACGCTGGGGACGGCGATGGAGCAAGCCGCATCCCTCCAGGGCCAGCAGCACTTCCCGCACCTGGCTCCGCGTGGCATTCAGGCGTGACGCAATGTCCCGCTCGCTCAGGAGCTCGTCGCTCTGGCGGCTGACCACATAGTCGCGGATCTGTTTCTCGATGGATGGCATGGGCAGGACACTCGGATATTAACTGGTAAACCAGTTGGTTTGCCGTTTACTATAACCAATGGCCTGCCTTTGTCAAGCCATTTTTAGTTTTTTTACAGTTTTTTTGCAGATATCTATTGATTTTCCTTTTTGACGCTAATTGGACAATTCTCTCCAGGCAATCGCGGAAAACTGTTTGCAAGGGCTTGCTCAGCCGCTATGCTGCATGGGCGATTCCCCGTATGGACTCCATGCGCAGTTCTTCCTATTTCAGCGGCGTGCAGAAGTCGAGCAGGTCGTCCAGCCTGGCGGTGGCCAGGCATTCCACGGTGTCGGCGGCTCCGTAGTAGATTTTGACGGTGCCGTCGTCCTCTGGGATGGCTGCGCCAGGGAAGAGCACGCTTCCGCGAAAACCCGACAGTTCGTAGGGGGCCTCTGGGTAGAGCAGGGGGGCCATTCCCATGCCGATGATATGGTCGGGCCTCTCCAGGCCGAGCAGCATTGCCCCAACGGAATAGACCTTGTGCCATTCGGCGTAACTGTCCGTCATCTCCGAGGTGTGATGGACGGCGTGGAAGAGCACGAGGTAGCCGCGCGGCGTCCTGACGGGCGGTGCGCCAGGCCCGATCTTCAGTTGGCCGAAGGGCACGTCCGCGCAGGGCAGGAGAAGACGGTGCCTGCCCCAGTATGCAAGGTCAGGGGATTCGGCGAGCCAGATGCCGAAATGCTCCTTGCCTCCCTGGGAGTACACGTTGAGGGGGCGTTCCATCAGCAGGTAGTGTCCGTTGATTTTGTCGGGGAACAGCGTGAGGTTGCGGTTGTCGGGGGCGGTGACGTGGACGAGGTGGAAATGGCGGAGGTCGTCGGTGACGGCGATGCCTCCGCAGAGACCATTGATGCTGTCGAGGGCGACGCAGAGTAGAATTTTTCCATCCACTACGTGCAGTCTGGGGTCGTAGGCGCGGCAGAACATCCGCCGGTCGTAGTCCAGAGTGATGGGTTGCGGGTCGGGTGTCCAGTCGATTCCGTCCTGGCTGCGGGCGATTCCGATGGTGGTGTCTTCCCATTGCCAGGTGGAGCGGTCGCCAGGCGTTTTCAGTTTCCCGATGTCGTTGCGAAACGCCATGAGATACCCTCCGCCATGTTTGACGACCCCTGCGTTGAAGACCAGTTCCGCAGGATAGGGGATGTCCTTGGCAGTCAGGATGGGGTTGGCAGGGTGGCGGAAGACGATGGGGGAACTGTGGTAGTTCATGGTGTGGCGGGTCTGTGCAGTTCCTTGATGGGAGTGGTTTGATTCAGCAATAGGATGCGAAAACCGTAAGGTGCCAGTTCCAGCGCGTCTTTGGCGTGGAATACGCCTGGAGTTGGCCACGGCTCCTTCAAAGTGGCATTGGGCGGCAATCCGTTCAGACGGGTCTGAACGGGTTGTCCAGTGAGGTTGCCAACCAGGAGAAGCCGTTGTTCGGCGGTTGACCAGGAGTAGTAACTTACCAGTGCGCCATTGTTGCCAGTGTATTCATGCTGGGTATGGCAACTGTGGAACACGGCTTTTTCCAGCCCGAGCGCGTCCTGGATGGGCCACCAGCCGTCTATTGCGGCATAGCCTCCCCCTGAAATCTGTACGTCATGCAGAAGGCACATCGTGATGAGGGCGCGGGACTCCCGCATCCGCAGCGGGAAACTCTTGGCATGGCCCATTTTCAGGTATTCCTTCATTTCAGGAATCCAGTAAAGCATGGCCAGGAACTGCACTGCAACGCCCAAAGTCTCACTATTGTAAACGGTGCGCCAGAGTTCCAGCGGAGAGAATTCGCGGTCGGATGCATAGACGTTTCGGTTGCGGGGGAATTCATGCATGAACTCCTCGCCAGGATTGACGACGTCGGCGAAACTGAGCCAGGCAGGGTGAAAGACACGCCATGAGTGGCTATATATCACGCCATCCTGGTGACGGGATTTGATGATGTTGCGTAAGCGCCGGTAGAGTTCACGGGTGCCGAAGACATTGGTGCGTTCAATGAGACGGTCACGGGTCAGGACATTCGGGATGGGAGACCCCTCGCTGGGTACATCGGTGGATGCATCCCCTCCGAAATCAAAATAGACGCCCTTATAGCCGAGTTCATCCATGTTTTTGGCAATGTAATAGCAGAGATAGTCCCTGTAACCTGGATGATTGTCGCAGACGGGGATGCCGAACATGTATGGGGTGCCGTCCAGATCGCGGCTTTGGCTGATGCCTTGGATTTCGCCATGGACGGGACGCGCCCATGCCTTGGCAAAATAGTCATGGATGGGGTTGTTGCTGGGGATGATGTTGTTGCAGGTGTAGGTGACATCGGAGATTCCCAGGCTGGCATGATGGGCGATGTCAGCCTTGGCCGCCGTGGGATTCAGTGGGGTGGTGAGCAGATAGCCACGGAGGTAGCCCATTTTTGCCTTTTCGCTTGTCCAGCCACGTACAGCCCAGTTCTGGCCAGGATAGGCCAGCCAGCCTTCCGAATGAAGCCGTCTCCAATCGGGGCGCGGTGGCTTTCCAGGCGTGGCCATCAGGGCAAACGAGTATTCCACAGGGCAGGTCAGCTCTGCGTCCTTCTGGATAAAATCCACGTGAAGAACCACTTTGCCATCCCTTTGGGTCAGTCGGAACGGATGTGCGCCAGGTTTGTGCAGATAGTTGGTGTCGTCATCCGTAAAGGCGCAGAAGCCCCTGCTGGCGGTTGCGCCTATGAAGAGTTTGTCTGTTGCCTCGCCTTTTGTCAGCCAATCCAGGGAGAAGGCGGGTGTCAATGCGGCAAGCGCTTGGTTCGGGTTCAATTCGAATTCGGCGGCCAGGCTGTTTATCCGATAATGGGGAGAACCTTCTGGCGGACAGAGTTTCAGGCGATAGCGCAGCAAACCGTCAATGTCCATGGTGACGCTCCAGAGAAGAGCGAGGCCATCATCGCAGGAGAGTTTTCCAGTTCGGGCAAGCGTGACACCGCTGGATTCCCATTGGGAGACCTCGCTCTTCTGCCATTGGATGGAGTGTCCGTTGGCTTGGCCCGTAAGTCCGATGAAGGCTTGGAGTACTTGGCTTTCCTGACTCCATGCACGATGTGGAAAGGGTCCATCATCGAATTCATATCGGTGGAATGCGCCTTTCAGGAATCTCCCGTCTATGGTCAGTTCCCTCCATGGCTGGGGAATCGTCTCCTCCATGCCCAGCCGATTCCCAAGGAAACTTCGGTCGGGCACGGTGAAGGAGAGTTGCTTGACCAGCGGTGTGTCCAGCCCCTCTACAGCGGCTCGTAAAATGTAGCCACCTGGCTTTGGCTCGGCAAAGGGCACGGTCAGAGTCTCCCTGCGCAAAGTTGCCGTCTTTGCGGATTGTGCCAGAATCCGCCCCGCCTCATCCAATATCTCGGCGCGGATGGATAGCCTTTTGCTGAGCAGTTTCTCTTCCAGCCCGGGCGCGTCGCGGAGTTGAACGCGGAATTCCATGACACCTTTGCTGGAGTCGCAGGCGCATTGCAGGGCAAGCCGTTCTGTCACTTCGGCGTCGGTGCTCCAGAATAGTCCTGGCGCAGAGACTGAAAGCCGATAGTGCCCAGGGGACTCATGGGTCTTCTGCTGCCCGGGCGCCAGGGTGACGACGGCCTGGCCGGTCAAAAGGCTTGTCACGGTCAGTGTGGCGCCTGATGTGGCGCCGAAGTCATAGCGCCCTTCGCCACACGCTCCTAAGGATTCGATGCGGGATGGCGTTGAACTGAATGTCAACTGTCCAAAGTTTCTGGCGAACACTTCGGTTTCGCTGGTGGCGTTCCAGGCAATCCAGCGGTCTAGCCTGTCCAGAATGTCGGGAGCGCTGGCACGGTGGATTCCGAAGTTGGCGCACAATGTCGTTGTCTGTTCCAATTCCACAAGGGGGATGGCCATTTCCGCGCTCCATCCGCCTTTGTGCCGCTGGGCCGCATGCCGGTATTCCTTGTGGTCAGGCAGCCAGCCGGCGTTTTCATCCCTGCACGCCCAGGTTCCATTCGGGGCGATGAAGTACTGGCGGAAGCCATTGGGGGAGGCTGCCACCAGTTCCGCCTCGTCCCCTTTGTAGATGTCCTGGTAATATTCGCCTGAAACGCCGCCTACGGCGGGGTCGCCTGGGGCGTCAATGTCAAAGGCGACATAGAGCGTGTCGGCATCCCGTTTGACCATCGCCCAGGCGGGAAACTGGGTGTAAAGGCGGTGGGAGTGCGCCGCCGTCATCACGGGGACACGGCTGGCGTCATTCCATTCCCGTTCCTCCAGGCGCCCGTCCAGAACGACAGGTTGTTTGAGCATCGGCACGGTGACGTGCGCGTCATCAGTGGGCGGTGGTGTGCGATGACGCAGGAAGAGGTTATGCGCTGTGCCTTCGTCAATGGAACTGGGGAAAACCTGGATTTCATCGAGTTCAGTCGTCCATTGGCTGCGAATCCGCCAGAAGTCGTCTGGCATGAAGCAGATGCGGTCCTGGGGATGTCCCTGAAGTTTGATGGGCAGACCGTAACTTTGGCGGTGGACGGGCGAGCCGTTGCAGGTCATTTCCAACTCCTGGTTTGTCCAGGAGAGCGTGACGTGATTCCATTCTCCGCGCCGAAACAGTTCGTCTATCTTCATCTGGCAGATGATTTCGCGGTTTGCCGGTGTCATGGCCCGGAAATCCCAGACCGCCCCCGAACTGTCGTGATGATAGTAGAGCAGGAGTTTCCAGCCACTTCCCTTCCCTGTGTTGTCCACGGCAAAGACAGGCACGAAATTGACAGGGGCATCCCCCCAGTCCACGGGTCTCAGCCAGAAGGAGACCGCCCCTGACACCACGTCCAGTGCATCGGACGCAGGATAGGAGACGCTGCCGCGCTCCAGACGCAGAGCCTGCCCTGCCAAACCGGGGACGTAACTTGGGCGTCCAGTGACTTCGGCGGGGATGTGTCGGGAGTCGGCGGCCATTCCTGCGGGGGCACCTTCCATCCTGGCCAGGAACCCCCGAATGGGCTGGGCTGCCGACACTCCCATGGCAATTGCGGTCAGCCAGAGAGCGGCTCGGAATGTTCTGAGGTTTTTCATGCGGTCACTCCCCCTATTTCCACATTTGCGTGGCGCTGACAGTGACGATGGGGAGTGTGGTCTGCCGTTTGAAAGTCGCGACATGCCCGTCGGCAAACAGGGTGTTGAGTGCGTTGGCATGGCGATAGGCACAGGTCAGGTAGCGCTCTTCGTAGTTGTGGGTTACCATATAGGAGTACTGGGCCACTGGGCCATATTGGGAGTTCTTGGCGCACTGCACACCGTCCCAGAGGATGCCCGTCTGGCTAGGCTGCGTGATGAGGGATACCGCCAGACCAGGTTTCAGCACACCATAGAGCGAAGTGTTCTGCTCTGGCATGATGGTGCCGTTGAAGGTGTAGTTCCCCCAATAGACCGCCCAGTTGCTGGGGTTGATGGTGTTCCATATCCATTTGGCGCTGGGGCATGTGTAAATCTTCACGCGGGAGTCGGAAGACCAGTTCGCGCCGCCAGGATGCCCCTCGTTCTCTGGGGCATAGGATGGGAGAAGCGGATGCCCCGAATAGAAGGAGTAGAGCACGGGGCACCACCTATGGTCAGGATAGTTCGAGTTGTCTATCTGGTACATCGCAAAGTACGTCCCCAACTGCTTCTGGTTGTTCACGCAGGAGACGGCACGGGCCTTCTCGCGCGCCTTCGACAACGCCGGCAGCAGCATCGCCGCCAGCACGGCGATTATCGCGATAACGACCAATAATTCAATGAGTGTGAAGGAGATACGGCGAAATGAAGTGGAACTGGAAAGAGGTTGTCTCATGGTTGTTGTCCTTTCTGAAGTTGAAGGTTTCGTCCTTTGTCGGTTTTTGAATGCAAAAGTGTTTCAAGTGGCCCTGACAATCAAGGTTGGCCTGTTGAAGACCATCTTTTCCTGTCGGCCAAGGATTTTCCCGATGAGCACCCGCATGGCGGACTGCCCAAAATGATGGAGGTCGTGGCGAATGGTGGTCAATGGCAGGCAGGCGCAGGCGGCGGCGGGGTTGTCGTCAAAGCCCACCAGGCGGATTGTCCTCCCCACTTCGCCCAGCCGTCCGGCAGCCACCAGACGCTGCATCAGGGAGAGCGCCAGGTAGTCGTTCGGGGTGAACAGCCCTATGGGCTGCGTCGAAGGAGGCGGCAACGCCGCATCCAGTTCATTCACATCATAGATATGGAAGCCACTGGCATGGATGGGATAGCATTCAACTGTGTAGCCAGCAGCCTTCAGGCGACGCAGGTACCCGCGTTGGCGACGGCTGTTGTAGAGCGACTTGTAGGCGGGCAGGCACATGCGGAATTGACGGCAACCACAGGAGAGCAGATGCTCCGCCGCCAGCTCGCCTCCACCTTCGTCATCCAGCAGATACAAGTCGATTCTGGGCGAATGGGGCTTGTAGTTCGCATTCAGCAGCACAACCTGCCCTCCTTTCTCGCTGTACCTCTCCAGCGCATCATAGACTTCCTGGCATCCCGAAGTCACGGGGTAGGTCAATATGCCCGAACAGCCAGTGGTGGCCACGGAGTCTATGAAGTGCGCGTAGGCGTCATCCCGTTCATTGAAGAAGAAACGGTAATGGAAGTCATGCTGCTCCGCCGCCTCGGAAATCCCTATCGCCAACTCCGCCACCAGCGACTCGCGGAGCCTCTGCAGAAACACCCCGACCTCCGCGCTCCTCCCTCGTGCCAGCAAAGACGCCGAAACGTTAGGATGGTAGCCCAGACGTCGCATCGACTCCTCCACGCGCCGCTTCGTCTTTGGCGCGACCTGCTGGTCAGGCTGTGGATTCAACGCCCGTGAAACCACCGACACTGATACCCCGCAGTCACGCGCTATGTCCTTTAACGTCACCATTGAAAATCTCTTTCGCAAACGTTTGTGAAACGTGGCTAAAACAAAAAACGCAAAAAATATAGTTCCTAAAAAAAGAATGTCAAATGATGGCAGAGCAAATTTTTTGTTTGTTGTTTTGTTTAGTTGAGGTTGATGTCGCATTGACTTGAAAACTACTTCCAGGGAAATATATTTTCGTCTCAGGAATATCTGGCACGGAGCTGTTGCTTGAGATGCTTTGCAAATCGGAAATTCCCGCGGATTTGGTCTCTGTGCCGTATGCTTCCTGTGGGCTTTCGCCCGCTTATTGATTGTGGTTGAGAAAACATGAGCGAAGGAAAGATCATATTCGTGGGGGCGGGCCCTGGAGCCCCGGACTTGCTGACGTTGCGTGGCGCTCGCGTCCTGAAGACGGCAGGGGTGGTCATCTACGCCGGTTCGCTGGTGGATGAGCGTCTGCTGGAACTCTGTCCGCGGGCGACTTTGCATAACAGTGCGCAAATGTCGCTGGAGCAGGTGGTAGCGGTGATGGAGCAGGGCTGGCGCACAGGCCAGACGGTGGTGCGTCTGCACACGGGAGATCCTGGCATCTACGGCGCCACAGCCGAGCAGTACCGTGCGCTGGAGTCGCGGGGCATCCCATACGAGATTGTGCCAGGGGTCAGCAGCGTCTTTGCCGCGGCTGCGTCCCTGCGCACAGAATTGACCGTGCCCGATGTCGCGATGAGCGTGGTACTGACGCGGATGCCAGGCCGGACCCCCGTCCCCGAAGGGGAGGACTTGGGCAGGCTGGCCTCCGGCGGGGCGACGCTCTGCCTGTTCCTGAGCGCGGGGGCGATGCCCGCCCTGGCCGAGAAACTGCGCTCGGCGGGACGGCCCGTCGACACGCCCGTCGCCCTCGTCTATCGGGCCAGTTGGGAGAACGAGCGAATCGTGCGCGGGACATTGGCGGACATCGCGGAGAAGGTTGCGGAGGCGGGGATTCGGCGCCAGGCGATGGTCATCGTCGGCGAGGTGCTGAAGCAGGGCAAGGTTTCGCCATCCCGCCTCTATTCCGCTGATTTCGCCACGGGATACCGTCATCTGAAGGATGGCTTCACAGGGCGGTGCGCCCTGTTTGGCTTGACGCGGGCCGCGCTTCTCAAGGCTGCGGAGATTGCCCCAGGCTTATCGGATGCGGTCATCTTCACGCCGGAAAAGCACGCGGAGGCCGTGCCCGCGCTGCGCCGTCAAACCTACCCTGACGGACAGTTCGCCGAGGCTTTCGCGCGTGCCTGGCATGAGTATTCTGGCCTGGTGATGGTGATGGCGACGGGCATCGTCACCCGTCTGATTGCCAGACTGGCGGAGGACAAGGCGCATGACCCAGCCGTGGTGGTCTGTGACGAGGCGGCCCGCTATGCTGTTCCGCTGCTGTCAGGGCATGTCGGCGGGGCCAATCGTCTGGCGGTGGCGGTGGCCCGCATCACTGGCGGGCAGGCGGTTTTGACCACCGCCAGCGATGTGCGTCAACTCCCTGCGCTGGACGAGTGGGCGGCGCGTCGGCATTACTGGATTCTCAATCCGTCCGAACTGACCAGTTTCGCATCCGCCGTGCTGGCGGGTGAGACCGTGGAATTGGACATGCCCCAGGCGATCTTTGACCAGGATTTCGGCGATTGCCCGCAGTTTCATCTGGTGCGTGATTGCCAGAAGACGGGGGAGGTGGAGGCCAGAACGCCTTCCGTTGGCCTGAAACTGCGCAAGCAACGCCTCTGGCTGGGAGTGGGGTGCCGCCGCGGCGTCTCTGGCGCCGCGCTGATTGCGGATGCGACGCGGTTGCTGGGGGAACACGGGTATTCGCTGGACGAGATGGCGGGAGTGGCCACGGCCGAACTGAAGCGCGATGAACTGGGCATTCGCGAACTCGGGGAACACTGCGGCTGCCCTGTCCAGTATTTCACTGCGGCGGAGTTGAACGCCGTGCCCGTGCCGCATCCATCCCCAGTCGCCACCCAACGGCTGGGGGTGAATTCGGTGTCGGAGGCCTCCGCATTGCTGGCGGCGGGGGCTGGTGCGACATTGGTGGTGGAGAAGGTCAAATCGACGCAGGCCACGTTTGCGGTGGCACGGGAGGACACCCCATGAGCCACGTCTTTGCCATCGGAATCGGCCCCGGCGACATGCAACTGCTGACAATGCAGGCACGGGAGGCATTGGCTAGGTGTACGGCTGTCGCGGGGTATCGCCCCTATTTGGAGAGCCTGGGGGAACTGCTGACGGGAAAACGGCTTCTGGAGGGGCAGGCGATGCGTCAGGAGGCGCTGCGTTGCACACTGGCCTTGGAGGCGGCCTTGGCAGGGGAGACGGTCGCCGTGGTCTCCTCAGGGGACGCTGGCATCTACGGCATGGCTGGACTGCTGTTGGAACTTGCTCAGGAAGAACGCTTTATGCAGGTGGAAGTGGTGGTCGTTCCTGGCGTCACCGCCGCCAGTTCCTGCGCGGCGCTGGTGGGTGCTCCGTTCATGAATGACTTTGCGGTCATCAGTCTCTCGGATCTGATGACCCCCGCTGACCTTATCCGTCGCCGTCTGGAGGCGCTGGCGGGCGTTGATCTGCCCGTCGCCATCTACAATCCCGCAAGCCGCGGAAGGCACGACCTGCTGGAATACGCCGTAGCCACGTTTCGTCAGGCGGGCGGAAACCTGCCTGCCGCCATTGTGCGGGACGCCTATCGCCCTGGGCAACAGATTCATCTTTGCCGTCTGGATGACTTTCCTTTCCACCTTGTCCAGATGACGACACTGGTCATCATCGGAAACTCCCATACCGTCCTGAATGAACGGAGCATGTTCTGTCAGCGCGGGTATCGGGTGTAGCGGCGGCGTCTCGCCGCCTAGTGTGTGGCGGCGGCGTCTCGCCGCCGAGTGTGTGGCGGCGGCGGGGACGCCGCCGCATATCCCCGCATTTAAGAGGAGTGA
>JAFRLP010000483.1 GCA_017431185.1 Victivallales bacterium
GAACCATCGGATCGCTGTCCGCCCCTGTGCTGACTACGCAGGGCTGGATGAACGGTATTTTCGGGTGGCGGTGCGCTCCGCCGAGGACAATGCGCGATTGCTGGCGGCGTGCCAGGCAGGTTTCCCCGCAGTGGTGAGCCACCGCCGCCCCGCGCTGATGCTTCAAGGCACCTGCTCCAATGCAGGAAAAAGCGTCCTTTGCGCGGCCTTCTGCCGAATCCTTTTGCAGGATGGCTTTTCGGTCGCCCCGTTCAAGGCCCAGAACATGTCGCTCAATTCGTATGTGACGCCTGACGGCGGGGAGATTGGGCGGGCGCAGGCTGTCCAGGCGGAGGCATGCCGCCTCGACCCTGATGTGCGCATGAACCCCATTCTGCTCAAGCCCGACAGCGATTTGGGCAGTCAGGTGGTTGTGCTGGGACACCCCATCGGCAACTATCGTGTGCGCGACTATTTCCGCAAGAAACGCGAACTGTGGGGACAGGTGACCGAGGCTTACGACTCCCTTTCCGCCGAGCATGACTGCATCGTGCTGGAGGGGGCAGGGAGCCCTGGCGAAATCAATCTCAAGGGGGCGGATGTGGTGAACATGCGCATGGCGCGCCATGCGGAGGCAGCCGTCCTGCTGGTGGGGGACATTGACCGCGGTGGAGTCTATGCCTCATTCCTGGGCGCCTTCCAGACCTTTGAACCTTGGGAACGTCGTTTGCTGCACGGCTTTCTGGTCAACAAATTCCGCGGGGACCCGACACTGCTGGCGGAGGCCCATGCCTGGCTGGAGCGGATGACCGACCGCCCTGTCCTGGGAGTCATTGACTATCAGCCGGATTTGGGACTGCCCGAGGAGGACTCCGTGAACTTCTCCTTCGTCCGCCCTGTGGCACGGGATGAACGGACGCTTGACGTCGCCCTCATCGCCTTGGGGCACACCGCCAACTTCACCGATTTCGCCCCGCTGGAGGCGGAACCCGATGTGCGGTTGCGCATTGTCCATTCCGTCTCCGAACTGGGCACGCCCGATTTGCTCATTCTGCCAGGCAGCAAAAACGTCCCTGGCGACATGGCGGCCTTGGAGGCCAGTGGGTTGGCGGCGGCCATCCGTTCCTTCCCTGGTCCTGTGGTCGCCATCTGCGGCGGGCTTCAGATGCTGGGGCAGGCCTGTCACGACCCGTTGGCGCTGGAGTCGGGTGTCGTCCATACCCCATGCCTGGGGCTTCTGCCCTTTGAAACCACCTTGCGCCGCGAAAAGACGGTGCGCCGAACCAGCGCCCGTCTGCCAGACGGCACCGCCGTCTTCGGCTACGAGATTCACCATGGCGAGACCATTTCCGACCTGCCGCCCATCGTGGCCGATGACGGACGCGCCGTGGGATTTGTCTCAGGACGCTTCTTCGCCACCTATCTGCATGGCGTGTTTGATGACGATTCCTTCCGCCGCAGTTACCTGGACGGGATACGTGCGCTCAAGGGGTGGCCACCGCGCCAACTGCTTGTCCATTATGGTCTGGAGGAGTCGCTGGACCGCCTGGCGACGCATGTCCGTTCTCGGGTGGACATGGGCGCACTTTACCGCAAATTGGGATTGTAGCGGCGGCGTCCACGTCGCCGTCAACACAACGCAACGCAGGAAACGCAGACGGCGGCGGGACGCTGCCGCTACTCCCGCGTTTCATTGGAGTAAAGGTAGCGGCGGC
>JAFRLP010000484.1 GCA_017431185.1 Victivallales bacterium
ATCACCCTGATACCAGGACTGGAACTGCGTGCCTCGATTCCAGCAGGGATATTCGGGAGGGAGTGGCTGGCGACGCCACTGCCGTGGCCGACGGTGGTGGCGGTCTGCGTCCTCTCCAACATTCTCATCGGGATGGCGGTGTTCTTTCTGCTGGACCCTGTGGTGAAGTTGTTTCGCCGCATCGGCTGGATTGAGCGCATCCTGAATGCCACGCTGGACCGTGCGCAGGGCAAACTGCGCCCCAGCGTGGAGCGTTACGGCTTCTGGGGGCTGGCGTTGTTCATCGGCATTCCCTTGCCTTTGACTGGGGCCTACACTGGAGCCATGGGAGCGTATATGCTGGGGATGGGCAGGGGGCGTTTTCTGCTCGCCAATCTGGCTGGGGTGTGTCTGGCTGGCTTCGCCGTCACAGTCATCTGCCTGCTGATGCAGGCTGGCGTGTCGCTGCCGATATTCCAGTGGCTCATCAAGCAGTAGCCCTGAATATAGTGGAAGCCGGAATCGCCAATATATAAGTTAAAAAAAGGTGGCTGTTCAGAACCACTGCCTTTGTTTGACAAATCAGCTGCAGAACCTGGTATGCCAGAAGTAAGGACCCCAACCTGCCCGCGAGGCATTGGCCTCGCGGTTTGAAGTTGCCTGGGGGGCTGAATAGATATCGGTAAAAAAAGTTTTTTTTGCCCATCGACTTGCAGAATTGAAAATATGGCGTATAGTAATAGGTGTTCAGCAAAGAACAGTGTCTCCTTCGTCTAGTGGCCTAGGACAACGGGTTCTCATCCCGTAAACATGGGTTCGACTCCCGTAGGAGATGCCATCTTCAAAAATGCCTCGGCAAATCAGTTTGCCGAGGCTTTTTTTCGCAACGCCCTTTTCTCCAAGAGGGCGGGATGCTGTCAGGTCAACTGGTCGGTTTGGCTTTTTTTCTCCATGGCCAACCAGCCAAAATACCTGCCTTCAGAGGGTGCCGTGGTCGCTCGCCAAAGGAACAAGTTAGTATTCCGTGCGGTCGATGATTTCCTGCTGTTCCTCTGGCGAGAGGGCGATGAAATATTCTCTGTGAGTTTTGAAAGTTTTTGTAGCACTAACCGTTTTGGGCAAGAGTCTGGGCATACTCCTGCCTTCTGTCCTTTGGCAGTAGCTTTACAGGGACAGGCATCTTGAATTCCTTGAACACATCGACCTGGCGACCGACGATTTCCGTAATCATCCTCGCCCTCTTCGGATGCCGGATCATCCTTATCGAGCGGAGCTCCTCAAGCATGTGCTGCCTGGTGGGGAACAGTTCCCGAAGCGTGTCGCTCGCAAGGAACCGCCTGTATATCGCGCAGTTCAGGATCAGCGCCACGAACTGAATGAACAGCCTTCCGTCCGTGGTATCCTCCCTCGACGTGCGAAGACGCCGTCCCTCCTGCTCGGATTTGATGAACATGAAGCTCTTTTCCTGTTCGTCGCGCATGCCGTATATGTCGAGTATTTCAGAAAGGTCGTGCCTGGATGGTGACATGGCATTTGCAAGGATTGCAAAATAGCCGGTCCTGGCGATGTCCTTTTTCATGTTCCGCTCGTTCATGGAGAAGCACCTGATTCTCCCCTGGCGGGTCAGGCGGATGTCAAAATACCGCGAATACCTTTCAACCGTCTCCGCGTCCACCTTGTCCCTGTCGTCCTTCATGTTCTGGAGCTGGCGCTCCATCTCGGTCGCCCTGGCGTACACTTCCTTTCGCACCTCGCCCTGCTGTTCGGGGTCGAAAAACAGACACATCCGCAGGGACGACACATCCCTTTTCCCGCCGTTGACAGTCACGCTGTACTTGTAGTCCATCGTCTTCCCGAACACACGGTGCCGGTCTATCCAGCATTGGCGGCTTGTCATCTCCTCGTAGTCCGTCTCGCGGATGGCCTTTGCAATCTGGGAGTCCCCCGTCCTGGCCATCATGACGAAGCTGCAGTTGCGCTTCACCAGCATCTCCATGACCTCGTCCGACACATATCCGCGATCCAGGACAAGACGCACGTTGGAGAAGCCATTGGCCTTGAGCTCCTCCATGGTGACGCGCATGGAGCGCGTGTCGGGCATGTTCCCGGGCATTCTGCGGTAATAGACAGGGCCTCCGCCCGAAAAATCGTATATGACAAGCTCGTTTATCTGGTCCGCATGGTCATGCTCCTTGTTCTTCCCGCGCTGCGCGTCGGCAAGATGCCTCCCGTAGCAGGTGAAGCTGGTGGAGACGACGCCAAGCCACGACTTCGCCCCGCTCCTGGCACGGCGGCAGCGGAAAAGCGCCTGCCTGTGCTGTTCGGTTATGGAAGCCGTCAGGCGGGTGGCCTCCCACGCGGAAATCGTATCGCCGCTGGGAAACCAGGCGATGGCCTGCTCGCCGGCCAGATGGCTGTACGAGCCGCCGCAGAGCAGCGAATAGTATGCAAGCGTGAGAACCTTGTCCGCCATGTCGCGGCTCTCGAACACGTGCTCCAGGTCGTCCCTGAGGCCGCACTGAACGGACAGCATCTCGAGAAACCATGAATGTCCGTACAGAAGGCTGGCGCTTGCCCCGTCGTATGACGGACGGCCGCGTCCAGCGGGGACGCCTGCCCCGTCATGCGCGATTTTCCAGTTTTCAGGTATCAGAATGGCGGCACGCTCCTCGGCGCTCAAGGCAAGAAATCGGCTGTTGGGAGTGAAATTCAGATTCTCGTCCACCGTCCCCCACAGCTTCTGCGGATGGTTGTACCTGCCGTCCGCCTTGCGGACGGAGGTCCTGGTCACCGCATAGCGGTAGCCGTTGTTCGTGAAAATGCGCATTGGGAACTTGCCGTCAATCAAAAGTGGTCTTGCCATGCCTGCCTCCTGCTTGTGTAAAGGACGCCTTTAGAACTACAATAAAAATATAGCACTAAATCGCCAAAAGTCAAGCCGGATTACGCAGAAAAATCTACGAAATCCGGCTTAGTGCTACACTATTTTGCAAAACTCACAGTATAAGATGCCACGGGAAAGACGGAATGCAAGCATCGCCGTCAAAAAACAAGTTGGCAATCTGCCGAATCATGCTATATTAAAAGGAGCTTGCCTTCGTTTTTTAACGACACCCAAGTGAGCGGTTGCCCTGCTGACGGATGCATTCGGTTCTCCAGGGCGGGGAATCCAGGTCAACTTGAAGCTGGACAACAACGATGGCGGCTCCGCGAAGACGCCTGCGTCCATCCGCGACATCACCATACGGGGCGTGCGGGGCACCATGGAGTTGAACAACCTGGTGCGCGGCAACGGCGTCGGGACGCAGGAGGGAGTCATCCTGGATGACATCCGCCTCGTCAACCAGGGCGCGGGCATCGCCCCTGACAGTGACTTCAAGGGGGCCTGGGGGCACTCCTCCACCGATGCGTCATACGAAGTCAGCCACGCGAAGGATGTGGTTTTCCGCAATTGCCGCCTCGTCTATTCCAAGCATCCTGAGAAATGGGCGTGCGACTGCCGTGCCAGAGACGCGGAGGTGGCCTTCGAGGGCACTCCGTTCAAATGCGGGAAATGACGGGGATGCGCTGGCGGAGCCAGTGCATTCAGCCCGGCGGTCAATGAATTGCGCTTCGCCAGTAGTCCAAAATCATTTCCGTCAATTCCTTCCCGTGGGCTGGACTGGCGTTGATGGCGGAGGCGCAGAACCATTCGGTGTTTTCGGCAGTCCTTTCATGGGCGACCGCATCGGGGCGAAGATACCAGAGCAGGGAGGTCTCATGGCAGCCCGCATGGTCCAGGGGCATCTGCACGCCAGGCAAATGGGGCATCACCGACATCACACGGAACCAGTCCCACGGGGAGTCCACGCCGTCGTCCGGGCTGTTTCCCCACCATCCTCTGCCTCGGGTTTCCTCGGTATAACTGAAGACCAGTTTCTTGGCCGCGTTCATGCAGGCAATCTCGGTCAGGTTGCATCCCACCGTCTGGTGTATGATGAGGATGTAGATGTTTCTCCATCCGCCGTCCAGCAATCCCTTTAGGATGGAGTGCATGTAAAGGGAAAACACGTCCGAGTCCACATTGATGGAATTCTTTTCGGGGCCGGCGACGCTGTAGGTGGCCGGGCCATACCATACGGGGGGCGCCACGACGATGTCCCGCTCCTGCTCGAAAAGCCGCAGCAGTTCCATTGGTATGATGGTGTCCGTTCCCAGCGCGCAATGGTTCGCATGGTACTCCATCACGCCCACGGGAATGCACAGCGGCAGACGCCGGCTCTTGGCTGCCTCCAATTCACGAGGCAGAGACATTTCCATTCTCATGATTGCCTTGCTCCTTCTTTGATGACTCCTGAAAAAACGATTCGTCCGTCGGGTACGCCTTCCGCCAATGCCGTCCGTCGGATTTCGTCCATCTGCCGTTCAGTCATGGCGGGGATGTCGCCAAGGGGCCATTTGCGCCCGAGTTCTTCGTATTTGACGGCGCATGCCGTGTTGAACGCGCACAGTTCCCAGCGCTCGAAGGCGTCGGGCATGTTCGTCATCAGGAAATGCCCGATGTCGCGGATGTTTTCGCGTGTGGCGGTGATGCCTGGCACAAGTGGTGTCCTCACCCAGATTCGGCATCCGCTATTGGCCAGTTCGAGAATGTTCTGCCGTATGCGGAGATTGTCACGCCCCGTGAATTTTCGGTGCAGCCCAGGGTCGGACAACTTCATGTCGTAGAGAAATACGTCCGTATAGGGGAGAACTTTCCTGAATTCCCGGAAGTCAGCCTCGCCGCATGTGTCAAGGGCGGTGGAAATCCCCTCTTGCCGCAGCATTCGGAAAAGCTCCTCCACGAATTCCGCCTGCAGGAGCGGCTCGCCGCCAGAGACTGTGACGCCGCCGGCGAAGGACTCGAAATATCCCCTGTCGCGCAGAATTCTCTCCAGCAATCTCTCCGCCGAGAGCCATTCCCCGCACTTTTTGAGAGCCAGGGCAGGGCAGTGCGCCACGCACTGGAAGCAGTCGCCGCACAGCGGGCGGGCAAAGCGCGGACCGTCCTCTGTCATCGCCAGCGCCTTGTGCGGGCAGGCGTTGACACAGGCCAGGCAGCCGATGCAGCTTCTTCTGCTCCAGAGCCTCACGGGGGCGCACTCCATCCCCTCCGGATTCTGGCACCATAGGCAGCGCAGGGGGCATCCCTTCAGGAAAACCGTAGTCCGCAGACCAGGGCCGTCATGGGTTGTCCCCCTGTAGATGTCAAAAACCAGTCCCCTTGCCATCAAAAGCCACCGTAATTTTCGCGGGAGACGAATTCCTCCTGGAATTTTCTTGCCAGCGTGACAAACCTGCTGGTGTATCCTGTCACCTTGATGATGATGTTGCAGTATTCGGGATTCATCGGGTCGTCGATGGCTTTCCTCAATTCCTCCAAGTCCATGATGTTCAAGTTGATCTGGACACCGCCGTCGTGGAAATACGCCTTGGAGAAATTCCTGATGAATTCCCCCATGTTCTCCTTGCCGTCGAAGAATTTCGGCTGCATTTCAATTTGGAGGGAGCCGCCCTGGAACTTGACATTGTCCACTTTGGACATGGACTTGGCGGTCGCGACCAGGCCATTCCTGTTCCGTCCGGCCGTTGGGTTGCATCCGTGCGCCAGCGGTTCCGTGGCCAGGCGCCCATCCGGCGTGGCCCCGATGAGTTCCGGACAGGTGTGTCCCTGGAACTGGAAGAGCGACCCCCTGTAGCACTGTCCCCTGTTGTTGATGGTTCTGTCCAGGATTTCCGCGATGCTTTCCGTTATGCGCACATAAAGGGCGTCCACGTCATCCAGGTCGTTGCCGTATTTGTGCTGATTGAGGAAACGCTGGCGCATTGGCTCCCTCTCCTTCCAGTTTGTGTTGATGGCGTTCCAGACGTCCTCCAGGGAGTACGCCCGCTCCTCGAACACAAGCTTCATCATGGCAAAAAGCGAGTCGGCCACATTGGGAATGCCGAGGATATTGGTGGATGTGAACTGGACGTCCACGCCTCGGGGAGCAGTCATGTCCAGACCGCGCTCAATGGGGCCGTGGCAATTCAGCGATGTGGCGATTTCCGGCCAGACATAGGGCAGGGCGTCATATTGGGCGTCCTTGAATTTCCGCATGGCGTCCACCGTGCGCTGGAATTCCCCGACGAACATTCGGTAGAATGCCTCGAATTCGGCGCACCCCTCCGTGATTCCCCGCCGGATGGCGCGCTTGAGCGGATCGATCAGATTGAGCGCGTTGACGTCCTGGTCACAGTACTCCATTCCGGGAATGCAGAACCACTGGCAACCGCTGTAGGCCACGTTCCAGGCCACATCCTCGGGGATGCCAGACCGCAGTTCCGCATTGCGGATCATGTCATAGTTGACCAATGACGGAATTCCGGCCCCGTGCCGGGCGAGGACGTCGCAGACGTAGTCATAGAACCTGGCGTCCATGTCGGGATGCCACATCACGCCCAGGTTGTTGTAGTCGTCTATCATGTCGTATGCCTCCATGACGATGTAGCTCATCTCGTTGGTGGCGTCCTTGCCTTCCCTGTCCCTTCCGCCCAGGCAGAAGAACTGCCCCCGCAATTTCAGGAACATCTCCGCCAGGTACTCCCTGGCGTCTTCACGTGTCAGGATGCCCTTCTCGACATCCGTCTTGTAGAATCCAATCAGGTACTGGTCGAGTCTTCCATAGCCGTTTCCATGCCCCACCATCCTGTCGGACAGCACCGCAAAATGGATCCACTGCACCGCCTCATAATAGTTTCCGGGAGGGTTGTCCGCAATGGAAGCGCATGCCGCCGCGATTTTCCGAAGCCGTCGTCTCTCATCCCCGGAAGCGGCCTTTCCCGCCATTTCCGCCGCGAGGGCAGAGTATTGCCTGATCCATTCCATGATGCCGGCGCATACATATCTGGCCCCCTTCAGGTAATTGACCTTGCCGGGATTGTGGAGGCGGGTGTATTTCTCAAGGCTCTGGTCTATCTTCTTCAGAATGCCATTCCAGCCGAGTTCCAGGCCAATGGCCAGGTCGGAGCAGGTATGGCCGTGGCTTGTTCCGCCCGCGCCCAGTTCCCGTGCCGCGCGCCCCAGTTCAAAGACATTCTCAGGGAATTCATATCTTCGGACCTCGTTCATCTCCCAGTGGAACTCTCCGACAATGGCTTCGTCCGGATGGATTTCCGGGGGAGTGTTGGTGATGAGGAAATGGTAGTCCCTGCCCCAGTTTTCCGCCGTGGCCTCGTAGCCGAGGACCCGGGATGGCATTTCCTTTAGTCGGGGGAAGTCGATTTTCAGGTCAACGCGGCAGCCATGGTCTCCCAGCGACAGGTTTTCCTCCGGCGGATATGCCCAGTCCCCGCTCTGGGGGACAATGGCGTTGCATTTCTCCGTCCAATGGTAAATCAATTGGGTTTCGTCGGCGGTGTACAGGAAGCGTTTGCCGCTGAGGGCCAGCGTCCGGCTGGCCGCAGCCAGGCGCGCGAGCCTTTCAGACTGCTGGAATTTGACTTTTGCAGGTAATTTCACGGACATGTTTTCACCTCGATTGACTTTTCTTCACAATGACTGCCACATGGTCGCCAGGCATGCGCAGTTCGTAAGCATTCTGGCCATTCTCCTGAATCCTTCTTGACATTTCCCCTGCGGGGCGTCCGGCTCCGTCGAAGACGAACACCTCGGCGTCCGAGGAGTCATTCCAGCCGAATCGCCCTGAAACGGAGGTGATGATTCTCTCCTCGCCGATGATGTATCCCGGACGCAGCTCCAATGGCGTGAAGGGAAAACAGCATTCGCTCCATTTCCCGCTCCAGGGCAATGCCAGCGCGCCGCTTTTCAGGCATGTGCGAAAGTGGTTGAACCCCTTTTCCCCCCGCGCATAGTCGAAGCCCAGGGGCGTTGACAGATGCGCCGCCATGAGGCCGGACTCGCCGACGCCCGCCTCAACGAAATGCATCAGCCTGTGCCTGAGCAATGTCCTGGTGTGGGGAGGAGTGTTGCAAAGCAGTTTCCGTCCTTTGGAATGGAGATAGTCCAGCATCTGCTCCAGCCATTCGCGTGTCAGTAGGTTGGGGTAGCTGACTTTGCGCAGCACCTCGTTGGTGGACGGGTCGATTTGAACCGAGCACCCATCCCACTCCTCGTATGCTGCCGGCGCCGTCACGCCGACGCTAACTTCGTCCAAATAGACATGGCATCCCAGTTTCTCGACGATGTGGCGGTAGGTCTCCGCCAGCGCCTTCCCGTACGAATTGGCCACCGTGGGCACGTAGCGCATCTCAATCGACTTTTCGGACAGGAGGCGGCTGGTCTGGTCGAGCGCTTCGCTGTCCGTGTATTTTCCCCTGTTCCCCACTTCCGTGCAGAGGTTTTTGTGCAGATAGGCGTACACTTCCACCTGCGGGGCATATTTTCGGAATGCCTCCGCCATGTTGGCGGTCATGTCGCACCACCAGGTGAAATGGGGAATGGCGGTCCCGTGTCCCAGGCGGGGCGTCTCCCGTTTGTTTTCTTTCGCCGAATAGTCGGCTGCGACATGGGTTTTCACAATCCTCACGGGGTGATTGGCCAGGAACTGCCTCACGGTGCTTTCCGGGACAGGTTTCCTGACCCAGCGCTGTATGTTCTGCCAGACGTCCTTGCCTGACCCGAAATAGGGGTACTCCTGGGGACCGGTCCAGGTGAAGGAAAGTCCCCAGTCACGCCTGACCAGATTGATGAAATCGTAGTAGTCGGACGCAGGAAGCCGGTAGATGCTCCATTCCAGGGTCTGCTGCCCGTTCGGGGGGATTCCCAATTCATGCTCGATGAATCCGATTTCGGAGTCGTCGCAGAAAAAGCCGGAATGGACTCGCAGTATGTCATCCTCCACGACAATTCCCACCGAATTCTTTTCCATGCGGGCGAAGACGGTTGGATTTGCCGGGCAATTCGCGTATTTCAGGAAATTCTTCACCCCTGACCGGAGAAGTTCTGCTGGCGGCGCCTCCAGTTTCAGGCTGTTCTCAAGTCTGACACCCACAAGTTTGTCTGTCCTGTTCCTGAAGGTGTCAGTGATGTGCAGGGCGCTGTTTCGTGCCTCGATGCGTCTCACCAGGATGTAGTCTGGCGTCTCATGGAGTTGCTCGAACGGGAGGCTTGCCTCCTTCAGCGTGTCGGGCGTGATGTTCAGGAAATCGCCTCCGGGCACTCCCAGGCGCGTGGTCAGGGGCATTCCGAAAGGCGCCGCTGCCCGATTGTCGCCCTGTTTGAGGGACGGTGCGCAGAAAGGCAGTTCCCTCAATGTGCAGTCCGGCAGGGGGCCGTCGGGGGCAGGGGCGACCTTTGGCTCATTGATTCGCGGCATCGTGTGCTCGTCAATCTCCACGCGGACATCTCTGAACACAACCGGGACAGTGTATTGCGGGATGATGGTGACCGTGTTCTCCTGGCCGTGTATGGTCAATCCGGAAAGGTCGAGGACAAAGGCGAAAGGCTCCTGCTCCGCCTCGTAGAATCCGTAGATGAAATCCTCCCTTTTCTTAATCTGGTCGGAGAAGTCAGGTGAATACACCACGTTCCATCGGTTGAGGTCTGGCCGCGACCATGTGGTGCCACCGCCATTGCGGGTCTTGAAGGCGAGGGGCTTGTTCAGCAGCCGCACGCCGTTCACGTCCCGCCCGTTGACGAATATCTTCATGCCGAATGTGTAGCCGCTCAAGGACGGCCATTCGAAGCGCGCCGTCAGATGAAGGCGTATCTGTCGGCTCTCCGCATCGTTCACGGGAAAGACAAGTTCCTTCCTGTCATCTTTGGTCATGCGGACACAGGAGTCGAACCGATATGTCTCCTTGGCGGCGGAAATCACGGCAAGCATGGAAATCAGCAATGTCGATATGGTTCTCATGGCTTCACCTCACGCACCTGGTTCCTGGGCTGGAAGCTGGGAGAGCGTCGCCTCCCAGTATTCGTCGCCGTTCATTGCCTCCTCGGCGAGTGATTCCACATGCCCGTCCCAGAACAGTGACCCGCCTTTTTTGCCGTGCAGGGCATAGAAGCTCACAAAATACTGGTTGGTCGGGTAGGAGGCTTTCAGGACTTTCCATTGGTACAGGTACCAGCAGCGGTTGGCGTATCTTCTGATTGGATAGTAGTTTGCCACATCCAAGGTCTCCGTGAACATCCTGGACGGCGACAGGACAGTGGACTCCCTCAGGCATCTCCTGTCCGTGCCTGTGCTGCCGGCAAAGTATTTCCCCAGGCAGGATGAGGTCAATGGCGCATCCGAAAAAGAAGCCAGGGACGGGCAGATGAGCAGTTTGTTGCCTTGAGGAAAATAGTTCAGGTCCTTCATGCGCTGGTGCCAAATGACGCCCTGTGGCAGCGCTGAAATCATAATGCCCTGGCTGTCCTGGACATATATGGCGATGGCAAGCCCCACCTGCCTGTTCTGGGAGCGGCAGCTGATGTCCCTTGCCTTCTCCCTTGCCTTGCTCAACGCCGGCAGCAGCATCGAGGCGAGCACGGCGATGATGGCGATGACGACCAGCAATTCAATCAGGGTGAATGCATGGGGCGCAGGTGTGCTGGCTGCATCGGCGAATGAGAATCCAGTCAACCATTTCTGTCTCTTCATTTTTTTTGCTCCTCAATTTGTAACTTGGGAAAGCACACGCCTGGAATTCTGCAACTCCTTAGCCTTCCACTATCTCAATGATTTTCCAAAGGGAGTCCATCCGCATTGGAATCTCAACGGCTCCGTTCTCCACAGCGGCCTTTTCCGTTTCCCTGCCATTGATGCGAACGAGGACGTTTTTAGACCTGACCCTGCATTTGAGCCGCAAAGGGTACACGGGCTGCGGCGCGACGATTTTCTCGGAATAGACGGTGCGCGCCAGATGCGTCTGCCGTCCTCCGTGGTTCAGGAGGACATGGAGGCGACCTCCGCCCGGACAGCGGTAGGATGCCATTTCCACATTGCCGCCCTCGCTTTCCAGCCATGCGCGGGACTCGGGGAAGATGCGCCTCAGCAGAAGGCGTGTCCACCTCAACTGGTCGGGATGTCCGGCCAGGTAGTCGGTGAACAGCGGGGCGTTGAGGAAATAGACGTCCCCCCGCCCATGGCGGTTGTGGGTGAGCAGAGGCACATTCCACTGTTCGACTGCGGACGAGTTGTATCCCGCGCCCATGCGCGACAGGTCGTACTGGGGATGCCCGAACAATTCGGCCTTCGCCGTTGAAAGCGAAATCCTGAATACATCGCCCTCCACCAGGGGACGTTCCGTGTCGGCGGGACGCTCGTTCCCCCAGTCGGGCAGATAGACGCAGGGTTGGCATGGCGTCCCCTCGACAGCCGAAATGCCCATGAAGTCAGGAATCCCGCCGTCGGCCAGGACAGGCAGGTGCTCCGTGAACAGGACCTTTCCCCCAGCCTCCACAAATTCGCGGATGGATTTTTCCACATTGTCCTTCATCCATTTCAGGGTGGGGACTATCAGCAGCCGTCCTGGCCGAAGGTGCTTTTCCAGAAGCAGTTCAGGGGCTATTGTGAAATTGGCGCCGCAGTCAACCATCATCCGATAGAGTCCCAGGTAGCCGATGACATCCCTTTCCATGAGCGCATCGTCCCCATGGCGCCAGCCAATCCCTTCCCCGAATCGTCCGTCCAGGTAGGTCTGGGAAATGAGGCAGACGATGTCGGAGTCCCTCTCGGCGGAGTCCGGGATGAGCGCGTTCATCTCCCGCCAGATGCCTCCCGCCGTTTTGATGGCACGGGCGGAGCCAGGTGCCAGCGAACAGTCAGGGTGCATGCGGTCACCCAGGCAGACCCTGGCGCCGTACATCAGGATGGACGCGCATTTGTACTGAAGCGTCAGGTCATCCAGACCGGAGCGGTCGCCCCAGCCGCGGGCGAAGCGCTCGATGAAGACGTCGCCCTTTTGGGGAAGCGCACCCGTATAGTTTGCAAACAGCGTGGTGAGCGGGTAGGCGGCCAGCGGGTCGCAGGATATGCCGCCTTCGTCATTCACTCCAGGCCAGTCCACATTCTGCCCGAAGGGGCCGCCAATGTGGTTGAAGACGACTTTGGCGTCGGGTCGCAGGGCGTGAATTTCGCGGCGGATGTCCGTGATGAGGCCCCGTATGCGGTCGGAAAGGAAATGTCCGTATCTTGTCCAATACCCGACATCCTCCGGTGTCTCCTCTGGCGCGCGCAGCGCTTCGCCGGTCGCCTGTCGGAACTGCTCCCTGCATGCGTCGCAGCAGCAATAGTTGAAGCATCCGGTCGGGTCAAAGAACATGCCGTCAACACCGTTTGCGGAGAAAACCTCCTTTATCAGAGGAAGGAGATATTCTCTGTAGCAGGGGCCGAATACGCATATCTCCGCGTAGTGGTCTTCCGTCAGCAGCGTCTTTCCCGGCGCGGAGTATTTTCGGTATTCAGGGTGGCGTCGGGCTGCCTCCCCGTCCATTCCGATATTGAAATACGCAATTGATTTCATTCCCCTTTTGTGCAGGGCGTCCGTCATCCCCTTGGTGAGGTTCACCTTGAGCCTTGGGTGCGGCACTCCGACATTGGTTGGATAAAAGCAGAAGCCAGTATGGTCTTTCGCGAAGACTATCGCCTCCTCTCCCCCGACGTCGGCCAGGGCCTGGACGGCGCCCTCCATGTCGGGGCTTTCGCCAATTCGCGAGCCGGAGCGGCTCTGCATGCCATAACTCCAGGTGATGGGTCTCATGTTTTTTTTCTCCTTAAAACAAGTTTTTTCAAATGATGTGGATAATATAGTTTGTAAAATCAAAAGTTTCAATGTAAATTATATGCCGATTTTGGCAAATAGTTCTGAAAACGGAGAAATGAATGAAAATCATACAAGACGACTCCATGTTGATGGAGCGCTTTGCCGACGCAGCCAGCCTGATTCCCAGGGGCAAGGCGTATGCCACAAGAATCAATGCGGACTTTGGCAAATGCGACTATGCGGCCGCGCCCTCGTTCTATTCAGGGTACATGCTGTATGCCGACATCGTCAACCAATACCATCTGCGCAAAAAGCATTTTGGCGCCATCCTTCATCCGGACTTTCTTTCCCTGCGGTATGTCGCCAGTGGAAGCCAGTACGTCCGATGCAACGGGAAGACGTTCCTGGCGGAAAGCAAGGACATCATGCTGATTCCGCCCCGCTGCAGTTATTTCTACGCGACGGGGCCGGAAGGCTATTGCTTCCAGCGTTCCATCACGATGAAGGGGTGCTTCATGGCCCAACTGCTGGAGCGGCTTGGGCTTGTGGGCGATTTCTGCATAACGCTCTCAAGTGCATATTTCTATTTCCAAATGCACGACCGTCTGAAAGGCATTCTGAAAAAGGGTTCCTTGGAGGACTGTGAGGAAAACCAGGCCATCTGCCTTTTCCTGCTCCAGAAACTTGCCAACCTTCACACGCGCATGGATGTCCCTGAACTGCTCATGCGCACCAGACAGTACATCGAGCAGAATTTGGACAAGCCGCTCTCGCTGGAGCAGATATCGTCTGTCTTCAAACGGAGCGCCTCCACTTTGAACGGGCTTTTCAGAAGGCATCTGGCGACCTCCATCCACCAGTACATCATATCAAGGCGGATGGACAATGCGTATCGGATGCTGCGCTCCGGAAAGTACTCCGTCAAGGAGATTGCCTTCTTGAACGGCTTTTCCTCCCTGTCCAATTTCTCCACCGAATTTCGGAAATACCATGGCAAAAACCCCCGTGCCTGCCAGGCTGGCATATTGATGTGAGCCAGAAGCGGCCGTCATCCGTCCGAGGCTGACATTGGAGCAGGGCGCGGGAAACGGATGTTCACCGCAGGAAATCGAGACGGGACTCGCCCCTGGGCGGGGGAACCAGCCGCCAGAGTTGCCAGCCGTTCGGCCATTGTCTTTCCAGCAGAAGCCATGGGGGGGCATCCTCGCGGAGCGAGGCAAAGGGCTGGGTGTGCCTGGGGAAGAAACGTCCGTCATCAGGCGGGAGCAGGAGATGCAGTTGCTCATCTTTGGCCTGGTTCAGCAGGTCATCCTGCTGATAGTCGAGCCGTTGCACAAAGCGGCGGCACAGCGGGTCGGGATAGAGTGCGGGCAGACGAATCCCGTAGAGCATGGTGCGGGAATCAGGCCAGTACTGGTCTATGAACGCCGTGAGTTCTTCATTTGAGGGATGGTCTAGGGGTGGACTGGCGTTGACAGGCAGACCGACGCTGGCGAATACCCCACAGCAGAGCAGGGCGGCCAGGCAGGCGGCGGAGTGCGGGACACCCTTGGCAAAGGGGGCCACCAGCGTCAGGCAGCACACTCCCAGCACTGCGATGAGCAGCAAAGGCGTTCTGGCGGGCGCGGGCATGGCAAGCGCGACGCAGAGCAACTGTCCGACAACCATGCCCACGACGGCGAACAGGAGGCAGGCCGCCGTGGCGGGGCGCTGCGATTTTCGCAGCAGAATGAACAGCGGCGCCAGCAGCGTGATGGCGGGCAGAACACCAGACAGGCCACCTTGCAGGCGGGAGAGAATCTGCGCTTTGCCGACTCCTGATGCCTGGGAGAAAAGCGGACGCAGGGCGAAGAGCGTGTCCCCCATGACCAATCTGTTCCACAGCAGCCAGGTCAGCAGAGCGTAGAGGAGGAATGGCCAGAGCAGGGAGGCCGTGCCCGCCGTGGGCAATTGCGCGTCCTTCTGCCTGGCGCGTCTGCCGAAATGCAGTGCAAGCAGCAGTGCCAGGCCAGTGAGGGCCGCCGTTAGCCCGCACAACGCCAGCAGACCGCAGTGCATGGAGGCCAGCACGTAGTCACGGAGGCGGCCACGGCGTTCGGCCTGTGTGGCATGATAGATGGCGGCTGCCAGAAACGGTGCGGCGACCCAACCTGGGTCAAGGGTGAGGAAGGCCTCCCGAAAGCATGGCACCAGCACGGCGATGGCGGCGGGCAGCGGGGCGGTGAACCAGTCTCGGTGCTTCATCGAGAGGCGAATCAGGCTGACGATGGCCAGCCCTTGCGAGAGGGCGATGAGCATCTGCGGCCCGCTGGTCTGGAGATATGGGGCGATGAAGTCGCAGGCCACCAGCAGCAGCGTGGGCAGGGGAGGGTAGTCCAGGCTGCCCACGAGGCATTGGCGCCCCCAGTTGTTTCCCGCCAGCAGGGCCTGCGCGATGGCCTCGTGGACGCCCATGTCGGCGGTCATGCGGTGCGGAAGCATGGACAGGAATATCAGGAGACCGCAGTAGGCGGCGAAAGTCACCCATTTCCTTTCCAGGCTATGACCGAAGTTCGCCGAATATGGATTGCAATGCTCAGGCATGGAATGAAGCCATTGCTGGCTATTTGGGATTGGCGAAATGCCGTGTCTTCTCCCAGAAATGCGGGGCGTGGAAGAGTTGCAGGTCAATGCCGTCCGGAAGGTCTACCGCGAGGCGCAGTGGTTCTTCGATTTCTGCTACGTCGAGAATGCGGAAGGCGCCCACAACTCCGAACTGGCGTTCCACTGCCTGGACGTTTCGGAGGAGAAGATCACGGAAGGCATGGGCCTCCTCGGCGCGTAATACTTTTACAGCAGGAAATCTTTTGGCACGGCAAAGATCCGACGGGTCTTTGTCGTGCGTTCGTAAAAGAGAGCTTTTATGGATAAAGCCAAAAAAATCTGGAAATTCTTTACCTCCATGCAGTTCGCCGTGATCCTTCTCGGCATCCTGGCGGCGGCATGCGCGGCCAGTTCCTTCGTGACGCAGGGACAGACGTATGCCTGGTATGCTTCGCGTTATTCCGAACGGAAGGCTGCGCTCATCATGACGCTGCAGCTGGACGACGCGTACCACAGCTGGTGGTTCATGGCGATCAGCGTTTTCCTGTGCCTCAATCTGCTTACCTGCAACGTGATCCGGCTGAAAAGCCTCGTCAGCCGGTTCAGGGCGTTTGCGGAAATGCCCGGCCCGGGACGGAAGGGCGACGTATCCGCCGCGGCCGGTACGGATCCGCGTGAAGCGTTCGGAAAGCTCGGAATGCGGAGGGTCCGGAGCGGGAAAGGAGAAGACGGGAAAGAGATCCTCTACGCCGCAAGACGGCGGGCCGGGATCTTCGGCGCGTGGGTCTGCCATCTCGGGATCCTGCTTCTTATCCTCGGCTTCTCTCTCGGGCAGTATATGCATAAGGAATATACGGCCTACGGTGTTCCCGGGCAGACAAGGCTCATCGGAGATACCGGCTATGCCGTGACGATCGACGATTTCCGGATCGGCCTCAGGAAAGATGAGACCGTCGAGCAGTATACGGCGGATATCACGGTACGCAACGTAGCGGTTTCCGGAAACGGAGAGGCGGCGTCCGCGTCCGTCAGCGTCAACCATCCGGCGACACTTTTCGGCATGAAATTCTATCAGAATTCCACCGGCTGGGCGGCGAAGCTGACGGTCCTCAAGGATGGAACGAAAACGCAGGAGGAAGTGGTCTGCGCGGGCGACTACCTCACCGTGGCCGATAAACCGGATCTTGTGATCATGCTCACGGCCTTCTACCCGGACTATATCTTCCTGGACGGCCAGGGGCCGGCGACCGCGTCTTCGTCTCTGCGAAACCCGGGCTACCTCTATACGGTCTACTATAAAGGCGAGGTCCTCGGAATGAACGTCCTCACAGGGGACGACTATCTTACGATCGACGAATATACCGTCCTGTTTTCCGAGCCGCAGAACTATACGCTGCTCCAGATCAAGCAGGACCGTTTCCAGATGCTGGCGCTTCTCGGCGGCATCGTCGTGCTTCTGGGACTCTTCCTTTCATTCTATTTCCAGCCGGAACGCGTCTGGGCCGTCAGGGAGGATGGAGAAGACTGGACTGTGTACGGAGAGAGCCGGAAAGGCGGCGTGCTGTTCCGGGAACGCTTTGCGGAGGTGTTCGGAAAAGGCGCGGATACAGAAAGCTCCGTGCCGGAAGAAAGAAAAGAAGCTTCCGGCCGGGATCAGGATACGCAGTGAGATTTGCGGAAAGGAGTTTTTATGCTGCAGATCGAAAATGTTTTGTTCACCATCGTCATGCTTCTCTACTTTGCTTCGATGATCCTGTACTTCGTTTACATCGCGGCAAAAAAGGAGCAGATCTCGACCGCTGCCCTGATCCTGCAGGCGGCGGGCCTTGTCTTTCACACCGCGGCGCTCGTGCTGCGGGGGATCGGCGCCGGCCGGCTGCCCCTTACCAACCAGTATGAGTTCGCGACGAGCTTCGCCTGGGGACTCTGCCTTGTAAGCCTTATCTTCATTCTGCGGTACCGTTTCCGCATTCTCGGGGCCTTTGCCTCTCCGGTAACGTTCCTTATCATCGGCTACGCCGCCATGCAGTCGAAGGACGTCCATGATCTGATGCCGGCGCTGCAGAGCAACTGGCTCGCCTTCCATGTATCGACCGCGATCATCGCCTACGGGGCGTTCGGCGTATCGTTCGTTCTGTCGGTCATTTTCCTTCTGCGGGATAAGATGAAAGAGAGCGGTTTCCTCGACCAGCATATCCCGAGCAGGGAAAAACTGGACGCCATCAGCTACCGGAGCGTTTC
>JAFRLP010000485.1 GCA_017431185.1 Victivallales bacterium
CCCTGTTCTCCAATGGTTTGGAGAGGTACAGCGCGGTGATTGGGCAGTGCTATCTGGCCAACCGAAGCCAAATCGACTGGGCGCGTCTGCAGGAGCATCACCGGAAACTGCTGACCGCGTTGTCGGGGGAGTTGCGTTCAGGACTCATCACGGAACTTTACGCGCCCAAGGTCGAATCCGCCATCCAGCCAGGCGAAAGGGTGTTCTACACCATTCGCAACGCCCGTTTTCTGGACACGGCACGGCAGGAAATCGCCGCGCTGCCCCCTGGCTTCCAGCCCTTCTTTCTGGCGCCCCTGCTCTACGGAGCCAGTGTGCATGTCAACACCTCCGGAGTCTTCAAGGGATTCTACAAGAACCAGGCGGGCGTGGGTCAATATGGCGGGCGCTCCCGCAACGCCCTGGGGCGCATTCTCGGAGACATCGAACTGCCATTGCCGGTGCTCTCCAAATTTGAGTGCGAATGTTTCGTGACGCAGCTGGAGGCGCTTGCGGCGGCCCGTCAACTTCCTGAGAGCATTGATCTGGCCTATCTGGACCCGCCGTATAACAATCATCCCTACGGGTCCAACTACTTCATGCTGAACCTGCTGCTGGACTACCGGCGGCCAGCCGACGTCTCCGCCGTTTCAGGGATTCCCGCCAACTGGAACCGGTCCGCCTACAATGTCCGGCAGACAGCCCTGGACACGCTCTGCCAGCTGATTGACTCCATTCCAGCCCGCTACATTCTCATCTCCTACAACTCCGAGGGATTCATCAAATACGCGGAGTTCACCAAGTTGCTGAAGCAACGGGGGGAACTCACCATTCAGGCGAAGACCTACAACACCTTCCGTGGCAGCCGGAATCTCCGCCAGAGGAACATTCATGTCCGCGAATACCTCTTCCTGCTGAAAAAGAGGTAGCCCGCGTCTTTTGCCAACTTCATTCTCATGGAACTGATTCAAAATCCTGCACCAGGCAGCGTGCTGCTGAAATACACGGGCGATGAACTGGAGATTCGCCTGGAGAGTCTGCCGCCATGCTTTGACGGCGTATTGCGCACCAATCTCCGACTCGCCACCGCCATCCGCACGGGCATTGTCAAGGCGGTGGAGGAAGGCAAGGAGCCTATGGGGCTTTGGGAAGACCTGCCCATGCAGCCTGACGGAGAGGGCAAGGCGGTTCTGCGGATTCGGCTGAACGAGCCGGGAGTCTTTGAATTCAAGGCGTATGCCATAAACGCCAAACGGGAGATTTACTGGCCAGACGGCTACAATGTCAAAATCAAGGTCGAACCAGCCTGCCTTTCTGGCTTCAATACCATCTACAATGTCTTTGTCCGCCAATTCGGCGCCAACATCAGCGGCAATGCCTCCGCCATGAGCGAGGATTGTCGCCGTGCCGCAACGTTTCTGGACGCGCAGGGCTACACGGTCATCCCGCCGTCCGGCACCTTCCGAAACGTTCTCCACAAACTGGATTTCATCATGGGCACGCTGGGCTTCCGCTTTCTCATGTTCCTGCCCATTCATCCCGCTCCGACGGTATTCGGCAAGATGGGGCGCTATGGCAGTCCCTTCGCGCCCCTGGATTTCCGCGCCGTTGACCCCGCCCTGGCTGACCTGGACCACACGAGCACGCCCCTGGAACAGTTCCAGAAACTGGCGGACGCCATCCACGCACGGCATGGACGCGTGCTCATCGACCTCCCGCTTGACCACACGGGCTGGGCCTCCCGTCTCCAGAATGAGCATCCCGAATGGTTCATCCGCAATGCCGACGGAACCTTTGCCAGTCCGGGCGCGTGGGGTGTGGTCTGGGAGGACTTGTGCAAACTCAGTTTCGGAGACCGTGCGCTTTGGAAGGAACTTGCCGACACCCTGCTGTTCTGGTGCTCACACGGCGTGGATGGTTTCCGCTGTGACGCAGGCTATATGGTTCCCTTGAACGTATGGCGTTATCTCACGGCGAAGGTGCGCGCGCTCTACCCCGATACGGTCTTTCTGCTGGAAGGGCTGGGCGGCCCCTGGGAGCAGACACACAACCTGCTTCAGGAGGGTGGCATGAACTGGGCCTATTCGGAGTCGTTCCAGGAGTTTGGCTTCCAGAGCGAGTCCGCCAATCTCGCCAAGTCCAACGCGGCCAGTTCCAGCCTAGGGGTGCTGGTCAACTTCGCGGAAACCCATGACAACAACCGCCTGGCCGCCAAATCGCCGGCCTGGGCGTATCATCGCGTCGCCTCGGCGGCCCTGCTGTCCACGGCGGGGGCCTTCGCCATCGCCAATGGCGTGGAATGGCTGGCCACCGAGAAAATCGACGTGCATGGGGCCGCATCGCTGAACTGGGGGGCGGAGGAGAACCTGGTCAGTCTCATCTCCCGCCTGAACGGGCTTCTCCGTGAACATCCCGCATTTTACGCCAATGCCCAACTCTCCATCCCCGAAAACGCCTCGGGGGAGGTCGTGGCGCTGTGGCGCCGCAATGGCGAGGCGGTCTGCCTCGTGCTGGTCAATCCCGACTTCGCCGCCTCCCATGAGTTCTCCTGGACGGATGAGCAGGCGCTTCTGGGCGACCAGCCATTCGACCTCCTCACGGGGCGGCATCGCTCCCTGCAACGGGAGAATGACCGCGCGCAACTTACGCTGGGGCCAGGGGAGGCGCTCTGCCTGGATGCGTCCCCCCGCTTCCCAGCCTGCGCCAATGAATATCCCTTCCACCTGCTGGCCCAGGTGACCCGTGCGCAGTTGCAGTCCATCGGCTCCCCCTGCGACTGGAGGGACTGGGTGAATGGCTCGCTGCTGGAGAACGCCCTGCAATGGAACCTCCAACCCTACGAGTTGCGCCGTGACGCAGGACGCATCTTCTTCCTTGCGTCCGCC